>CAZEHH010000004.1:0-52399 GCA_964512505.1 uncultured Peptostreptococcaceae bacterium | reverse complement strand
TGAGCCTGATATTTTTCTGATTCGAATTTTCATGGGAAATTATCACAAAAGTGAATTTTTCCCTCTTCCATCTGCATATGAGGTTGTATGTCCAAACAATCGAATCTGTGACCTTTTTGCATATGAATTCGATAAACTTGTAAAAAACGAAGAAAGAAGAAGAAAGCAACGAAGAAAGCATTTGATCTAAAATGACATTGACTTCGTTCAAATAAACTACTGCGTCTATCATGGAGAAAAAAATAATTACCGATGCAGCCCAAGACTTTTTGAGAATATGTGATAGTATTACAGTGAATTTTGAAAGAACATTATAAACGAAAGCCGCAACAGGTTTTATGAGTTTTGCGGAGTTTGCGTAAAATGTCTTTATAGAAGCGATTATATTGAATATGATGCTCTTGAATTTTGGCATTCTTAATCTCCTAAAAATATTTGTATGTTCTAATTATAGCAGGAACACGCGTAAAATGTAATACTTTTGTAACAAATGGTTTCATCGGAGGTGGCAAATGAGTAAAAGAGATTATTTTCTGCCGGTAAGCAGGGCGGACATGGAAAAGAGAAACTGGGAGCAATGCGACTTCATTATGGTAACAGGAGATGCCTATGTGGACCATCCTAGCTTTGGGGCTGCAATACTTTCAAGAATCCTGGAAAAGAACGGTTACAAGGTGGGCATAATAGCACAACCCGATTGGAAAGATAAAAAAAGCATAAGTTTGTTGGGAAAGCCCAAATATGCATTTTTGGTGACATCGGGCAACATGGATTCCATGGTGAACCATTATACTTCCAATAAAAGAAAAAGAAGAAGCGACGCTTATACACCCGGCGGAGAATTTGGAAAACGGCCGGACCGTGCCGTAATAGTTTACACAAATCTGATCAAATCCTGTTTCAAGGATGTTACTGTAATAATAGGCGGAATAGAGGCAAGCCTCAGGAGAATGGCCCACTATGATTATTGGGACAACAGAATAAGGCGTTCGATTCTTTTTGATTCCAAAGCTGACATGCTGGTTTATGGAATGGGAGAGAAGCCTCTGTCAGAGATAGCGGAATACATGTCTGCAGGTGTTGAAATAAATCAGATAAGGCATGTCAGAGGAACCTCGTATATACAAAACAGTTTGGACATAGAGCCTCATACGGTGGAAATACCGTCATACGAAGAAGCCGTAAAAGATTCGGCAGCCCTCGCACGGGCATTCAAGATTCAGGCAAAGGGCGACAATCCATTCAATGATATGGCATTGGCGCAGCGTCATGGAAACAGATGCCTCGTTCAGAACCCGCCCCAATACCCTTTGGAACAGACATATCTGGATGATGTATATGATTTGCCTTATGTGAGGGAATCGCATCCGGATTATGACAGTATGGGAGGCATTCCGGCTCTGAATGAAATGCGTTTCAGCATAACGGCGCAGAGGGGTTGCTTTGGAGATTGTTCGTTTTGTGCAATAAGCAGGCATCAAGGCAAGCACATACAGCAAAGAAGCCACAAGTCGATAATAAAAGAAGCAAAATGGATGGCAAGGCAGGATGACTTTAAAGGCTATATACAAGATGTTGGAGGGCCTACTGCAAATTTCAGAAGCGAGGCCTGCAATAAAGCAAAAGAACACGGATATTGCGACAACCGAAGCTGCCTTTCTCCTTCTCCGTGCCCTAACCTTGTTCCCGACCACAGCGATTATGTCGATCTGCTTAGGGAATTGAGGGATTTGAACGGTGTAAAGAAAGTTTTCATAAAATCGGGAGTAAGATATGACTACATGATGCTGGACGCGAATAATGTATTTTTCAAGCAATTGTGCAAAAACCACATAAGCGGGCAACTTAAGGTGGCTCCTGAACATGTTTCGAGGAAAGTGTTGAGGTACCTAAACAAACCGTCTTTCGACACATACAAAAGCTTTAGATCGTCATATTTTCAGTACAACAGGTCAATAGGCAAAGAACAGTACCTGGTTCCGTATTTCATTTCAAGCCATCCCGGAAGCAGGCTTGAAGATGCGGTCATGCTTGCGGAATATCTGCGCGACATAGGAAGACACCCGGAACAGGTTCAGGATTTTTATCCGACGCCGGGAACGATGTCGACAGTGATGTATTGCACGGGATTGGATCCGCGGACGATGGAAAAGGTATACGTGCCGAAGGGAAGGGAAAAAGAACTTCAAAGGGCATTGTTGCAGTATTGGAATCCCAAATACAGGTCGATGGTTTATGAGGCGTTGAAAAAGGCAAACAGGATGGATTTGGTTGGATATGGTGAAAATGCATTGATAAAACCAATAAATAAAGGAAAGGGAATCGGAGGTAGAAATGACAGAAAAGGAAAGACTGGATCGAATAAACCAGCTCGCAAGAAAACAAAAAGATGAAGGCTTGACGGAAAATGAAAAAAAGGAACAAAAGATATTGAGGGAAGAATATCTCAAGGCATTCAGAAAACAATTTCGTCAGCAACTCGATTCGATTAGGATTGTTGACGAAAAAGACAAGAACAAAGGATTGAATTAATAGGCTGGAGGGTGCCAAATGAAAAGTATCGATAAAGAAAAGAATAAAAGTGCATGGAACAGCATGGAAAAAGAAGATTTAAGTGAAATGGAAACCTTTATAGAAGGATATAAGGAATTCATTTCAAAGGGAAAAACTGAAAGAGAAGCATCGGATCATATAGAAGCGGAAGCGAAGAAGAACGGTTTCATAGATTTGTATTCTGAAAAAGAAGAAAACTTTGATTCAAAAGGGAAATATTACGCAACGAATCACGGCAAATCAATCATAATGATAAATCTTGGAGAAGCCGAATTGATTGACGGCGTCAATATCGTAGGCGCGCATATAGATTCGCCAAGGCTTGACCTGAAGCAAAATCCCATTTATGAGGACAGCGACATTGTTTTGCTTAAAACACATTACTATGGAGGGATTAAAAAATACCAATGGACTTCTTTGCCTTTGGCGCTTCACGGCATAGTCTATAAATCAGATGGAGAAAAAGTTTCCATAAGCATTGGAGAAGCTCCCCAAGACCCGGTATTTTTAATTAGCGATCTGCTGCCTCATTTGGCAAAGGACCAGAATGCAAAAAAAATGAGTGAAGCCGTTACAGGGGAAAGCCTCAATGTTATTATTGGAAACATGCCGTGTGACGAAGAAAAGAATCCGTTCAAGTCCCGCATGCTGAAGATTTTTGATGAAATGTACGGAATCAAGGAGGACGATTTCAAAGTTGCAGAGCTTGAAGTGGTACCTGCCGGAAAGGCGCGCGATTCGGGTTTCGACCGATCAATGGTCATTGGATACGGGCAGGACGACCGTTCATGCTCATTTGCCGCAATGAAAGCCATATTATCGAAAGAATCATATGAAAGAAGCGCAGTGGCTGTTTTCAGTGACAAAGAAGAAATAGGCAGCGTTGGAAACACAGGTATGCTTTCGAGCTTTTTTGAAAATTTCATGGCGGAAATACTCTTTCGCTCAAAGGGGCGCTATGATGAACTGATGCTAAGGCGCTTGTTGTCCAAAAGCAATGTCCTTTCTGCAGATGTGGTAAATGGCTTCGACCCCGATTATCCTGAAGTCTCCGATAAATTGAATTCAGCCTATCTTGGAAGAGGAGTCTCTGTTTCAAAATACGGAGGATCGAGAGGAAAGTCCGGTTCAAACGACGCCAATGCGGAATATGTCTCTAAAGTGAGGATGCTCATGGAAAAAGAGAATATTGTCTGGCAGACAGCGGAAGTAGGCAAGGTGGACCAGGGAGGCGGCGGCACAATAGCTTATATATTGGCGAATAAAGGTGCCGAAGTTGTAGACATAGGATTGCCGGTTTTAAGCATGCATTCCCCTTTTGAATTGATCAGCAAGGTTGATTTGTATATGGCTTACAGGGCGTACGGCATATTTTTTAGGGAAATGGCTTGATTTTTTATATCTTTCTGTTATAATTCAATAGTTGTCATTTAAAGGCGTATGCTTCTGCATATGCCTTAAAATTTTTTAAGGGGAGTAATTATGAAAGTGTTAAACAAAAAAGAACTGAAAAAATTCTATTTGCTGATGGTGCCTGTTCTTGTAATCGGGTTTGCCTTGGCGGCATATGCAGAAACAGAAAACGAGTACGACAATATTGGAACGGATCTTCCAGTTGCTGAACTTAATGGAGAATTCAAGTACATCTATGATAATGAATTGATGCAAAAGGTTCAAACGGCGAAAGAGCTTTCAGCATATGATAATCCGGCAAAAATGGAGAAGGCGGCAAGGATAATGGAAGCGACTCCATTGCCGGAGGAAGCCGCTTTGTCGATTGTCAAGTATTCCGAAGACTTTGGAATCAGAACATCGCTTTTGCTTGCAATGATGGAGCTTGAAAGCGATTTCAACAAATACGAGGTAGGGACGCATAAGGACAGAGGATACATGCAGATAATCCCTGGCACTGAAAAATGGCTCGCGGAGGAATATGGCGATGATATAGGACTGCAATATGATCCTGAAAGAATATTTGAAGAGGAATACAACATAGGGCTTTCGGCTCTATATATAAACATTCTCCACAACGCATACGGAGACAACTTCAATAGAATTTTATCGGAATATAATCGTGGGCCGTACAATTTGAAAGAGTATTATCAAAAATACGGTACTTACTCTACCAGCTACTCAAATAGGATTCTTTCTCTGGAAAAAAAATACGAAGCATTGAATTCATAGATTTCAGCAAGACCGCCTTGAAAAGGGCGGTCTTTTGTTTTGCGTGAAAAAAACATTTAATATTAAGAAAAGCGTTTAGGATATATAATAAGTGTATGCCAACAATTACAAAGGTGGTCGGAAATGAAATTCCTCTTTAAACACACGCACAAATCCAAATTCAGATATTTCATTATTGCAGTTGGGTTTTGCATCGCCATATTTGGTTTAATGGGTGCGGCAAAGAGCATAAAAGAACAATATAGTGAGACGAAATTCATGTTGGCCAGCGAAAATTCTTCTGCCGAGTCAATTCATACATACAATCTTTTCACAAAAGAAATAATGTTTTTAGATGAAAGAAACTCGGAATATGAGAATCTTTACGGGGAAATATACGACAAGAACGAAATAGTCAAACAGTTGGAAGGCGTTCAAAGATACGTGACAGTAAATCTTGGCAGCGATTTGGAAAGAATTGCTGATTTGGCGGAAAGAACACCTTTGAACCTTCAGGAATCGGCAATATTGCTTGGATATTGCGACAAGCTGAAAATGCAACCTTCAATTATATTGGGGCTTATAGAAACGGAAAGCAATTTCAATAAGTTTGCAGTCGGCACATCGAAGGACCGCGGCTACATGCAGATAATACCGGATACCGAAAAATGGCTTGCCTACAGGTATGGATACCGTCTTGGCGTGCATTATGATTCTTCAAAGATTTTTGAGCCCGAATACAATTTCGCGCTTGGGATAATATATCTGAATCATTTAAAGAGAGTTTATGGAGACGACTACCATAAAATATTGTCAGAGTACAATAGAGGACCCTACAATTTAAAAATGTATTACAACAAACACAAGACTTACCAGACAAGCTATTCAAAGCTTGTGCTTTACAAGTCGAAAAAATATATTTCTTTCGATTGATTGGCAGTATTTAAATCGAAAACACAAAAGACTCGGGCCGAATGGCTCGGGTCTTTTGTGTTTTCAATTACTGTATTGATGGAGTATGATTATGTTGATAAGGACAAAACCATAATGCATACAAAAAAATGTGACCCGAACTGTTTGTTTTGCATCTAAACAGTAGGAGGAAAAAACATGCAGGATAAATTAAGATGGATAAATGAAATAATGGATGAGCACGGCGATTATCTGAAAAGGACTGCAGCCATAATCACCGGCGACACATCTCTTGCAGAGGATTTGGTGCAGGAGACATTCCTGAATTTCTACAGGAATTCAAACAGCTTCAGAAGGGAAGCGAAGATTCGTACATATCTATATAGAATTCTCATGAACAACATTAAGATGCATTATAGAAAGAGTAAAGCAAAAGAGTGTTCTTTGGAATTGGAGAGAGCGGGAAGCATATCGTTTGAAAACGAGATTGTTGATGTAATGGACATAAACAATGCGGTATCCAAAATAAAGCCAATATACAGGCAGATTGTAGTTCTTCATTACTTTGACGGGATGAGCATAAATGAAATTTCAGAGGTTATGGATATTGGAAACAGTGCAGTGAAGATGCGGCTGAAGCGGGCGAGGGAACAGCTTCGCAGGCATCTTTCGGAAGGGAGGGACACGGTTTGAAAAAATGGAGCGATTCGATGGGCGAAATAAAATTTGAAAGCCGGGAAAGAGTAATCGAAGAAATAATGAGGATGGAGAGCGAAAAGCTTTCGGTTTGGAATAGAATAAGCAGATTTATGAACAGGGAATTGGAAATTCCTCTTGCGGCGGCGGCATCGGTTTGCATGATAGCGCTTATGCTGGGGACATCTGGAATCGACATCAAGGGAGATATGGCGTATTCATATTCGATTACCGTTGTCGATGAAGGGGGGCAATATGAAACATATTAGAATAAAGATAAAAACACTTGTAATCTTGACGGTCGCTCTGATTTTGACCGTCATCTACGCCGACAGCATATTTTGGCTTGGAGTAAGCGCATACAATAAAGTGGCTCCGGATGGACATGAAGTGAATCTGATGAACATGTCGGCAGACAGCCCCGAAAATGAAAACAGGAGACTTGAGCAGATATTGTCCAACCATAATTACAATATATACGATCTGGTGTGGATAGAAGACGGGGCTACCTTCCAAGGGACACACATAAGGGGAATCGACAGCATAAAGGTGTACGAACAGTTTCTTGAATTTTCGGAAGAGGAGGACCTTTTCAGTGAAAATATAGATTATGTTTTGAATGTCGCTCTTGTGCAGTGGTTCGGAGGGGAATCGGAGAAAGCGATATCGATAATCGAATCGATCGAACCTGCGGAACTTGAAGGGGACGCGTATGACGAATATCAAATCATACAGGCGGGAATAGGGCTTACATACCATGATCTGGACAAGGTGAAAAATTCCCTGGAAAAAATCAAAGGAAAGGATTACAGTAAACTTGCGCAAAAAATCAAAGAATTCATTTCATCGTTTTATGATGGCGGTCTCGAGTACGAGGATGTCGAAATAGGACAAAAAACAATAGACGACAACAGATACATCGGATACTACAGCGAAATGATATCATTGACGGATACATGGAATTCAGAATACAGGGAAAAAAGAAACGAAGAAAATCAAAGCAATTCCACCAGAATCCTGTATGGATACGTGACCAGGGGCGGGAAAGCTCTTGAGGGCGTCTTTTTGTATGAGGACATAAGCAGCGGTATGAGTTCGAGAGAGGGTTTTGACAGAGAAGTGTTTGTAACGGACGCAGAAGGCCGATACCAAATAAAAGGGCTTAATCCCGAAACGAGGCATATAGGAATTGCTATTCCATGGCACCTCATACATGATCAGCAATGGAAAAGGAACAATAAAGTTGAAGAGGAAACAGAAACGGTCGACTTCGAGCTGAAAGACGGCGTCAGGTTCACAAGCCTTTCAATAGAGGATGGACAATTGCTTTATGAAATATCGGATGCTGCAGGGAATGAAAACCGCAGTTACTTCATGAAGATAAGGTCGACCGATCCGGCTTATGATATCAACGGATCATCGATAGACTGGGAGATAAAGTCGAGCGATATGATTGGAACAATACCGCTTGATGAAATAGCAAAGCGATCGAGCTTTTCATTCTCATATGGCTCGTCTGAAGAAGAGCTTGACATCAAAAGATTTCTTGAACCGCTTTATCTGACGGATGAGTATTACTTTGAAGTCAGACCTGTTGATGAAGACAGGTCAAACTTCAGCTGGAACGGATTGTTCAGTGATGCATTGGCATTTTCACTGCATGTGGAAGGCAGGGACGAGATGAGTCAAGGCGACACTTTGCTTTCAGAAGGCAAAGTCGAGGAGGCAATGGAGTGGTATGATACGGATGATTCCGCTCATAGCCTGAAAGTCCTCGCCGCCCTATACACCCGTGGATACATCATAAATGAAGAGAATTCAGCAGCATGGGAGTTGGGCGGAGCCGACCATTTCAAGGCGGCGGAATATCTGGAGCGGCTCATAGAAAAAGACGGCAGTACAAACGACAGGCTGAATCAGCTTGCCAGGCAATATAAAAAGAGCTTCCAATATAAAAAAGAAGGGGAAGTTCTACTCAAATTAAGAGATGCGGCAGAGCCTGGCGATTCCGAAAAAGCATATCTTGAAATGAACATTGCAAACAACATGATAATGAGAGGGCAGTACATTGATGGAACAGACCATTATTTTGAAGTTGGGGACCCCGAAATCGACGGTGACAGGTATTTTGCATATTTCCTTTTGGGAATGAGGACGGAACTTCTTCCCGAAGAGTATTCCAAGGAATTGCTTGAAGTTGAAGAAATAGAAGACTATGAAACATTCAATCAAATGATAGCGGAAGGCGAATACATCGATGCATGGGAATGGATGCATAAAATGCCGGATAGCGACATTAAAACATTTTACACGCTTTTGATGCTCGACAGAATGAATCTTGATGGAATAAGCTTCAAGGACATGAAGACGGATTTGGGGCTTGAGGAAAAGGACAGGTTCATAGATTTCTATGTGGAAGAGACATTGAAAATGGAAAATGAGCGGCTATCGAAAGTTTTGAGGCTTTTAAAAGAAGACTACAACTGGTTCTGGAGAGACATGCCGGATGAAATCGGGTCCATGAGGGATAAAAATGTAAATGACTGATTTTCAGGATTGGCAAAATTCAAAACGTTTAAAGACCCGGGCGGCAATGCAGCCCGGGTCTTTTTCGAATTCCAGAGGCTGCGAGGTATTGGCTAAAATATGTTGCGCGGGCAATGGAAGGGGTAACAATGAGACGAGGAGGTGATTGCATGCGTTACAGGGCAGAACAGTTTTTCACAGGGGGATTTTTCTTTGGAAAGGTCAATACGCAAGAGATTGAGGGAAGGTTGAACGAACTGGCTGAAATGGGATGGAGAGTTGTTTCGACTTCTACCATGCACAGATTTTTCGGAGAGTCTCACTACATGACCGTGATTTTGTCAAAGGAAGAATGACCTTATAATGATCGGATAAATATTTTCAGAACAGCAAAAAGACTCAAGCCGATTGCCAGGCTTGAGTCTTTCTTGTTGGTGCCGAAGGCGGGAGTCGAACCCGCACGAAGTTACCTTCACAGGATTTTGAGTCCAGCGCGTCTGCCAGTTCCACCACTTCGGCTCGGTGACAAAATCTATAGTATCATAAACATATTATGATTTCAATAATAAATATAAAAATTTTGTTGTTATCATGAGCTTTGGTTATGCTGAATAAAAAACGCAAATGTCGAATTTTGTTGTAAAGATTGCCCCCCGGGTGTATAATGGTTTCAAATAATATTCTAAATACAGTTTCACAGGGAGTGTTTTATTTGGATCCTTTAACACATGGGGTTATAGGTTTGGCAATTTCGACGTTCAGCGGCACACCGGTTGGAATGACAAATCCCATAACATTGGGATGTTCCATAGGGGCAATGGCTCCTGATATAGATGTTGTTACAAAGTTTATCTGGGACGATTCGGTTTATCTGAAGCACCATAGGGGATTTTCACATACAATGCCTGCATTATTGGGGCTTTCTGGCGTGATTACGGGCATATTGCACCTGCTTTTCCCCGAGAGTGCAATAATGGGGATTTTTCTATGGACTATGATAGGCGCGCTTTCGCATACTTTGTTCGACATACTGAATTCGTATGGGGCAAGGCTTATTCCTTTTGTAAAGAAGAAATTCAAGATGAATCTGCTTATGTTGTACGACCCGGTAGTGACGCTTCTTGCTTTGGTTTTGATATTCAAATCGCAGAAGGACATTGTGGTTTACGGTACTTCGGTTGCAATATTTATTGTCTACCTTTTTGCGCGTTATATGATGAAAAAACGAGCAAGAAAAGCCATAGAAGACAATTTTGCACACGGATATAAAATCATAAGCATCGATGTTTTGCCGGCCCTTATGGCCTTCCACAAATGGAATTTCGTTTTAAGCACAAACAGCCATAACATTGCAGGACAGGTGAACATACTGAACAAGCGCATAGAGACAAGGAAGAAGCTAAGACGCGAGGACAAGGATCTTGTCAAAGTCTTCAAGGGGTCAAATGCAGGACAGTATTTCACAAACCTTTCTCCGAACTATCATGTGACCATGAAAAGCGATGAAGGCAGGATAATACTCGAAGGCATAGACTTGAGATATTTCATGCGGGATAATTTCATGCACCACGCGACTGTTGTAATTGACGAGAACCTGAACATCGTAGAATCATTTTTGCAGCCGTATAAATACGAAAAGAGAATACCTGTAGCAGAACATTTTTAAACCGGATAATCCGGTTTTTTTTATTTTGAAGGATTTTGAGAAATATTATGGAACATTATCAATGTAAGGAAGGTCTAATTGGAATAAATCTTGGGAAAGGAGTGAAAAAAATGGATTCCCTTGAAAAGAAATTGATAATAGAGTCGCAAAAGGGCGATATGGAAAGCTTTGAAAAGCTTATTAAGGAATACCAAAAGGGCGCGTACAACATCGCTTACAGGATGCTTGGGAACACGGAAGACGCCAAAGACGCTTCTCAGGAAGCTATGATAAAAATTTACAGGTCCATAGGCGGATTCAGGATGAAATCAAGCTTCAAGACATGGTTCTTCAGGGTTGTTACGAATACATGCTTGGACTATAGAAGAAAAAGAAGCAGAAACAGGGTTCTTTACCTGGACAAGGCAATAAACTCCGAGGAAGGCAGCTTTCAAAGAGAAATTGAAGATACGTCGGACGGACCAGAGGAAATAATCATAAAAAACGAAAACACAAGATCTTTGCATGGCTATATTTCAAAAATGCCGGAAAAATATGCAATGGCCATAATACTTAGGGATGTAAGAGGTTTCAGCTATTCTGAAATGGGAGAGATTCTGGAATTGCCCGAAGGAACTGTCAAATCCAGAATAAGCAGGGCCCGAATAATGCTGAAGGACATAATTGCAAACAATATGGAACAAAATGATATAAAGACTGTCTAATGATTGGAAAGGAGGGATGGAAATGAACTGTGAATATGACAAGACAAAAATAAGTGCGTATATAGATGGCGAAGCAAGTGCGGAAGAAATGCGCGAGACAGAGGAGCATATCAAATCATGTGCAGAGTGCAGGGCTTTTTACGAAGAGCTGGTGGACATGAAGGAAATGCTTTTTGAAATGGAAGAAATGGACCTGCCCGAAGGATACGAAGATGAATTGCACAAAAGGCTATCGAGCTCATTCGGAACGAATAAGGCGAAAAAGAATTACAATTGGAAAAGATGGACAGCTGTGGCGGCAATTTTCCTTGTCGGTTTCGTTTCATACAATGTATGGAAGCCGGCGGGATTAATGATGAAGTCTGCAGAAGATGGCATGGCTGCAGAATCTGTGGAAATGTCAACTGCGGCTGAACCCAGAATGTCGAACAAGGCAATCATGGAAGAACAGGGCTACGGGGACAAGAGTGAAGCGACGGCATATGAATCGGAAGAGGGTTCGGATACTTTTAATGTCGAAGGCAGAAAAATAATAAGAAACGGCTATATAAATCTTGAAGTCGACAGTTTTGAAGCCGCGCATGAAGAGATAGTTTATTTGACGGAAGCTTCTGGCGGGTTCATACAAAATTCTAGCACAGGGAAAAGATATTACGGCGGACCGGAAAATGAAAACACCTTGCTTGTCGGATCCCTTAATCTTAGGATTCCCGAAAAGTCGTTCATGGATGTTTACAATAAAATAAAAGAACTCGGAGAGGTAAGCGATTCGAGCATAGGCGGAAGCGATATAACATTCCAATACAACGACATATCAAGCCAAATTGACAATCTTAATGTGCAGGAAGCCAGGCTGCGGGAAATAATGGAAAAGGCTGAGAATGTAGAAGAGCTTCTTCAAGTGGAGCGTGAACTCAACAGGGTCAGAACAGAAATTGACCGTATGACCGGGATGATAAAGAATTGGGACAATCTTGTAAATTATTCAACGATAAATGTCCAATTGACGGAAATTGCCCCAAAATCAACTGAGATTGAAGGTTTTGAAAGTGAATTTTGGGAAAAAGCGAAGAGGGAGTTCGTAAAATCCATAAACAGGGTGATATTAATATCCCAAGGCTTGTTCGTATGGCTTATTGCGGTTCTTCCATTCGTATTCATCATCGGAGCATTCGCAATTGTTGCAGTGATTATTTTAAAGAAGAGAAGAAAAAGGAAATAATGATTTCAAACAGATTGAAAAAGCTTTCCTGTAATTGTCAGGGAAGCTTTTTCTTTTACTGCATTGATTTTATTGGTAGAATAAACTTACAAAGAGAGGATGATGAAATGAAAAAAATAGTGATAATTGACGGACACAGCTTGATATATAGGGCTTTCTATGCTTTGCCTGAATTGATGACCGCCGAGGGTCTCCATACTAATGCAATCTACGGTTTTCTGAACATGCTCAACAGGGTAATACAAGAGGAATCGCCGGAATATATAAGTGTGGCTTTCGATATGAAAGCTGCGACATTCAGGAATGAGGCATATGGCGAATACAAGGCAAACAGGAAAAAAATGCCCATTGAATTGAGGGAGCAGATACCCGCGATAAAGGAAATACTTGACGCTTACAGGATACACAGGATGGAATTTGAAGGATATGAGGGAGACGACTTGATAGGCACCGTAGCAAAGACATGCGGCAGCCAAGGGATAAAGGTAATCATAGTAACCGGCGACAAGGATGCGCTTCAGTTGGTAGACGACAATATAGGCGTTATGTTGACTAAGAAGGGAATAAGCACCACAAAGCTGTACGACAGAAATGCCGTAGTCGAAGAATTCGGTGTATTGCCAAAACAAATTGCCGATTACAAGGGGCTTGTAGGCGACAAATCGGACAATATACCAGGAGTAAAGGGCATAGGCAAAAAAACGGCGGAAAATTTGCTTAACCGTTTCAATACTGTTGAAGAGCTATACAACAGGCTGGACGAATTGGAGAAAAAGAATTTAAGGGACAAGCTGGAGGCGGAATCCGATCAGGCATTCCTCAGCAAGCGGCTTGCAACCATAGCGGTCAATGTTCCAATTGATTTCAACATGCAAGAGCTGGTCCACCACGAGCCCGATTGCGAGAGGCTCAGGGAACAATTTGTAAAATACGAATTCAAGAGTCTATTGCTTAAAACAGCAAACGAAAACAATTCAAATAAATCGAATGAAATAATTGAATCCAAGGTGATTGAATCAGAAAAAGAGGTTTTGCAGCTGCACGAAAGAGCGTCATCAAATGGCCGCATGGGGTTAATGGCCATAAGGAATTGCAAAGACGAAATGGCTAACGAAACGGGTTACGCGATTTATTCCAACAATAAGGCATATTGGCTTAATGCAGCGCTCTCAAAAACCGAAGCGGCAAAAATAATGTTGGCTGACGAAAGCATCGGGAAATACGGATACAATATGAAAGAAACCTGCCTTTTGGCAAAAGAAGAAGGATTGGATGTCAGAAATATCGGATTCGACATTAAAATAGCTGAACACATGCTTCATCCTTCAAGTTCGGACTACTCCCTTGATAAAATAATCATGGGAAGAACAGGGCAAAGCTTGGAATTTTCGGATGCCGGCGAAATGAAAGGCGAAATCGAGTGTTTGGAATATTGCGGAAAAGCGCTTGCGGCTATCGAAAAGCTTCGAGAAAAAATAATGGCCGACCTTGAAGACAATGAGCTTAAGCAAGTGTTCGAAGAAGTTGAAATGCCTTTAATCGAAGTTTTGGCTGAAATGGAATACAACGGATTCTATATAGATACTGAGCGGCTTGACGAACTCGATGAAGAGTTCTCGGAGAAACTTGTCGGCATAGAAGAAGAAATTTATCAGTATGCAGGAGAGAAGTTCAATATCAATTCAACAAAACAGACCGGAAATATTCTTTTTGAAAAATTGGGGCTTCCTGCATTGAAAAAAACAAAAACAGGATATTCTACGAATCAAAAGGTTTTGGAAAAGCTGAAGAGCAAACATCCCATAGTTGAAAAAATAATGGAATACAGGCAATACATGAAGCTTAAATCGACTTATGTAGACGGATTGGGCAAACTCATCGACACTAATACAAAACGCCTGCACCCGAGTTTCAATCAAACTGCAACAGTAACGGGAAGACTTAGCACAAGTGAGCCGAACTTGCAAAACATACCGGTCAGGTTGGAAATGGGAAGGAAGCTGAGGCAAATTTTCATAGCAGAAGGCCAGCGGAGGCTTGTTGACGCCGACTATTCTCAAATAGAGTTAAGGGTATTGGCTCATCTTTCAAAAGACGAGGGGCTTATAGAGGCCTTCAACAATGGAACGGACATTCATACTTTGACAGCTTCACAGGTGTTCGACATACCGGTTGAAGAAGTGACATCCGTCCAGCGGGGGAGAGCAAAAGGCGTCAATTTCGGAATAATTTACGGAATAAGCGATTTTGGACTTTCCAACAATATTGGAATAAGCATAAAAGAGGCGGCCTTGTACATCGACCAGTATTTTAAAAAATATCCCAATGTCAAGACGTTTATGGACAAGCAAATAGAAGATGCAAAATCGCACGGCTACGTGAGGACTATGTTCAATAGAAAGCGTTATATTCCCGAGCTTAAGTCCAACAACCGAAATCTAAGGTCTTTTGGAGAAAGAATGGCAATGAATACTCCTATTCAGGGAAGCGCCGCTGACATAATAAAAATTGCAATGATAAAGATTTACAGGGAATTGAAGGAAAGAAAATTGAAATCAAGACTGACGCTTCAGATTCATGACGAACTTATTATAGAGACGGAGCCTTCTGAAATTGAAGAAGTAAAAGAGCTAATGAGAAGAAACATGGAATCTGCGGTGGAAATGGCAGTGCCTTTGACGGTGGACATGAAAGTCGGTGAAAGTTGGTATGAAACAAAATAGCAGCGGGAAAAAACATGTCGTAATAGGCATTACGGGGGGAATAGGGTCAGGGAAAACAACTGTAACCGAATATATTTCCAAAAGTGGTTTCCCCGTAGTGGATGCCGATGGAATAAGCAGGAATCTTATGGATGAAGAGGATACAGCGTTTGAAGTCGTTGACGCTTTCGGAAAAGGAATTCTTGATTCTCATGGAAATATTGACAGAAAAAAACTGAGGGAAATGGTTTTTTGCGACAAAAGGCTTTTGGAAAGGCTCAATTCGATATTTCACCCAAAGATCAGAGAACGCATTGAAAAAGATATGGCTGATCTTAAAAATGAAGGCAATGATATAATTTTTCTGGATGCCCCGTTGCTCATTGAGAATAATCTTGATAGAATGGTTGATGAGGTTTGGATAGTTTCATGCAGCAAAGAAACACAGATAAAACGAGTTATGAAGAGAGATGAGTCAAAACGGACAGAAATTGAGCAAATCATAAAAAGGCAAATGTCTCTTGAGGAAAAATTGAAGCATGCGGACATTGTTTTTGAAAACGAGGGTTCCATAGAGGACCTTAGGGAAAAAATTGAAGATGCCTTGAAAGAACTGGTTAACAGGATTTGAAAATATGTGTGAAAGGAAAATTTCAATGAAGGAATTGAAAACTTTAAAGGATGTAGAAGAATTCAACGCTGGTGACAAAAAGAGATTGTCCTCTGCAACACATGAGGAAATAAAGAATGGAGCCACAACCGACATTTATTTCATTCGAACCATGGACATACTCAAAAGCATGGGCATGGAGAGGAAAATGGTTGTAGCTGAGATCTTTGCCAGAAGAGACGGTATTTTTGCAGGGCTTGAAGATGTAAAGACTCTTCTGAAAGACAAGGATATTGAGTTTTGGAGCATTGAAGAAGGAGAATCCTTCAAAGCTAAAGAACCCATAATGGTAATAAAGGGACCCTACGAGGAATTTGGAGCATATGAAACGGTCATACTTGGCATGCTGGCAAGCTCGTCCGGTTGGGCAACCGCTTCAAGCGAAATAAAAGAAGCATGCGGGGACAAAACGTTTCTGTGCTTTGGAGCGCGGCATTTGCATCCCGCAGTTGCGCCATGTATGGAAAGAGCCGCAATAGTCGGCGGCGCAAGTGGCGCAAGCTGCATACTTGCGGCCAAGGAAATAAATATAGAGCCAAGCGGTACATTGCCTCATGCGGCTATGCTTATTGCGGGAGATACTGAACTCATCGCAAAGAATTATGATGAACTGATGCCTGTTGAACACAAGAGAATAGTTCTTGTCGATACATTTAAAGACGAGGTTGAGGAAAGCATAAGAATAGCCAAGCTTCTTGGAGACAGGCTTTTCGGCGTGAGAGTGGATACTCCGAGCGAAAGAGGCGGAGTAACGGCAGGACTTATTCGTGAGCTTAGGGCAAAACTTGACTATGAAGGCTTTGAAAATGTGAAGATATTCGTTTCCGGAGGGCTTAAGCCTGACAAGATAAGAGAACTTTCAGCTGCAGGAGCGGATTCTTTTGGGGTTGGAAGCTACATCTCATCGGCTTCTCCCATTGATATGACAATGGACCTGAAAGAAGTCGACGGAAAGCTTATAGCGAAGAGGGGAAGAATTCCTGGAATTAATGAAAATAATCGCTTGAAAAAAGTCGAGTTATGATTTATAATTAGTTTTGTTGATTGCGGATGTGGTGGAACGGCAGACACGCTGTCTTGAGGGGGCAGTGCTCAACTGGGCGTGCGGGTTCAAATCCCGCCATCCGCACCAAAGAAATAAATTAATCCAACTTAGGTTGGATTTTTTATTGGTTGAAAGATTCAGAAAATATTGAAATCTTTTACTATTTGGTATATAATATGACATATAATTCACATGGGGGGAATAGCAATGAGCTTGGATTTTGAAAAACAGATAGATAGCGTAAAGGATTTATACGAAAGGCTTAGCGACAGGGAGAAGGAATACTTGAAAGAAGCGCTTCAGATAATACTAACAAAATTCGATGAAAGGACCTAAGAGTATGCAATGTCATACTCTTTTTATTTTGCATGTCAATGCATTTCATTTATGATATAATTATTAGATGTAAAAATGACTGTAGGGAGGAATTGTTATGTTGACACAAGCGCCCAGGGGCACTAAGGACGTAATGCCCTTTGATGCCTATAAATGGCAATACGTTGAGAGTAAATTCGCTGAAATATGCGGCCGTTTCGGATATGAGGAAATCAGGACTCCGGGATTTGAGCATACCGTTCTGTTTAAAAGAGGGGTTGGCGAAGGAACCGACATCGTTCAGAAGGAAATGTATACATTCAAGGACAACGGTAAAAGGGACCTCACGCTCAAGCCCGAAGGGACTTCGCCGGTTGTAAGGGCATTCATAGAAAATAAGCTTTACGCCATGACTCAGCCGACAAAATTGTACTACAACACGCCATGCTACAGGTACGAAAGGCCGCAGGCGGGAAGGCTAAGGGCTTTCCATCAATTTGGAATTGAGGTGTTCGGAGCTAAGGATGCATCAACCGATGCCGAGATAATTCACCTCGGAATGACTTTTTTCAAAGAAGTCGGTCTCAAAAATCTGGAATTGAGAATAAACAGCATTGGTTGTCCCGAGTGCAGGAAAAAGTATATAGAGGTTTTGAAAGAGTACTATGCCCCAAAGCTGGGAGATCTGTGCGGCACATGCAATGAACGCTACGAAAGAAACCCGGTAAGGATAATTGACTGCAAGAGTCCGATATGCCAGGAAATAAGCGCGGGGGCGCCTTCGATTCTAGACTATCTGTGCGATGAATGCTCGGATCATTTTGAAGAGCTTAAAAGGAACCTGGATTTGATGAAAACCGAATACATAATCGATCCCAACATAGTAAGAGGACTCGATTACTATTCGAAAACGGCTTTTGAAATAATAAGCCGCGACATTGGAGCGCAGGGAACCGTATGCGGCGGAGGCAGATATGACGGACTGGTTGAAGAGATAGGCGGACCGGCTACTCCGGGCGTCGGTTTCGGTCTTGGGGTCGAGAGGCTCATACTGACCCTGGAAAAAAACAATATTGAAATACCCAAGCCTCAAGGTCTTGATGTGTTTATAGCGGCTATGGGCAAGGAAGCTGTTGAAAAGGCGGTGGAGATTACTTCTGAATTGAGAACAATGGGGCTCAAGGTCGATTTTGACCATCTTAAAAGAAGCCTTAAGGCGCAGTTCAAATATTCTGACAAGAAGGATGCCTTGTATACGCTGGTAATTGGCGACAATGAATTGCAAAAGGGCGCCGTTACGTTAAAAAATATGAGAACCGGAGAGCAAAGCGAAATAGCTGTAAGCGACATTGCTGAAGATATAGCGAATAAATTTGACGAGGGGATGTAGAGCATGGCTGAACTGTTGAAAGGCATGAAAAGAACGCATATGTGCGGCTCGTTGCGCAAGGAGAATGAAGGAGAAAGCGTAACTCTGATGGGCTGGGTTCAAAAGAGAAGGAATCTTGGATCATTGATATTTATTGACATAAGGGACGTTTGCGGCATTGCGCAGGTTGTCTTCGACGAGGCTGTATCGAAGGCGGCGTTTGAGAAGGCCAGCAAAATAAGAGGGGAATTCGTCATTGCCGTTTCAGGCAAAGTCCATATAAGGGAAGCAATAAATGAAAAAATGGATACGGGCGACATAGAAGTATATGCTGAAGAAATAAAGATATTGTCGGAATCCGAAATACCGCCGATACACATTAATGACGAAGATGACGCAGGGGAACGGTTAAGGCTCAAGTATCGTTATCTTGACTTGAGAAAGCCCAAGATGCAAAAAAACCTTATCATGAGAAACAAGGTCACAAAATCAGCAAGAGACTTTCTTAACGGGGAAGCATTCACTGAGGTTGAAACGCCTATGCTTACAAAACCCACCCCTGAAGGGGCAAGGGATTATCTTGTTCCAAGCAGGGTGAATCCCGGGAATTTTTATGCACTGCCCCAGTCGCCTCAGATTTTCAAGCAACTGCTTATGGTTTCAGGAATGGACAGGTATTTCCAGATAGCAAGATGCTTCAGGGACGAGGACTTAAGGGCCGACAGACAGCCCGAATTCACTCAAATCGACATAGAGATGTCTTTTGTGGAAGAGGATGATGTAATAAGCATAAATGAAAAACTCATAAGGCATATTTTCAATGAGGTCATGGGTGTTGAGGTGAAGATTCCTTTTCCGAGGATGTCCTTTGTTGAAGCAATGGAGAGATTCGGTTCGGATAAACCGGACATCAGATTCGGATTTGAATTGAAAAATATGAATGAAGCCTTGAAGGACACCGAATTCAACGTGTTCAGGAGTGTTGTTGAAAATGGGGGAGCCGTCAAGGGAATAAATGTCAAAGGCCATGCCGACAAGTTCAGCAAGAAGGGCATTTCAAAACTCGAAAAACATGTAAAAACCTATGGAGCGAAAGGTTTGGCTTGGATAAAGCTTGAAAACGGCGAAATTATTTCTCCCATTCTAAAATTCCTTAAAGACGGGGAAGTAAATGCAATAAGGGAATTGTTCCAACTTGAAGAAAATGATCTCATATTGATAGTGGCTGACCAGCAAAAGGTTGTTTATGACGCGCTTGGAAGCTTGAGGGTTCACGTGGCAAAAAAACTCGACCTGCTGGACGAAAACAAATATGAATTTCTTTGGGTCACGGAATTTCCTTTGCTTGAGTATGATGAAGAAAATGAAAGATACGTTGCTATGCACCATCCATTCACCTCTCCGGTTGATGAAGACATAGACCTTCTCGACAAGGACCCCGGAAAAGTAAGGGCTAAAGCTTATGACATAGTTCTTAACGGAGTCGAGCTTGGAGGAGGAAGCATAAGAATCCATGACTCTAAACTGCAGAAAAAAATGTTCGAAGCCCTGGGCTTCAGCGATGAGGAGTCTGAAAGGAAATTCGGATTTCTTATGAACGCCTTCAAATATGGAACGCCGCCGCACGGAGGACTTGCCTACGGTCTGGACAGGATGGTAATGCTTATGACATTCAGTGAAAGCATAAGGGAAGTAATAGCTTTTCCAAAGACACAAAACGCCACATGCCTCATGACCGAGGCTCCTGCCGCAGCCGATGAAAAACAGCTTGAAGAGCTGAGCATTTCACTCGCGCTCGACTGATTAAAGTCAAAAGCTCCCGAATGGCGCAAAAATGCGCTTGAAAGGAGTTTTTCTTTAGGTTGAATAAGTCGATTGACTGTAATATAATAATTATACCGTATACAGGTATAAGGAGGGTTTAAATGGCCAATTATGACAAGGATTCTGTTCAAAGAAGGCTGAGGAGAATCGAAGGGCAGATTAAAGGAATTCAGAGAATGATTGAAGAGGAACGGGGATGCAACGACATACTCATCCAAATTTCCGCAGTTCGTTCAGCGGTGAACAGGGTTGGGGGAATAGTCCTTGAAAACCACCTGAACCATTGCATGACGAAATGTAAAAACGAGGGAAAAGAACAAGAACAGACCATCGATGAATTGATTGAAACGATGATAGGTTTCTTAAAATAACGGGAGTGTAAAAATGTATAGAGTCGGAGAAGTGGTAAAGAT
The DNA here is from genome assembly GCA_964512505.1 of uncultured Peptostreptococcaceae bacterium. GTDB lineage: Bacteria > Bacillota > Clostridia > Peptostreptococcales > BM714 > BM714. The sequence continues at coordinate 31,619 of CAZEHH010000004.1, read as the reverse complement.
TGAGGGCGACATGGCCCAAGTGAAGTTGATGAGGCATTCGGCGTGCGGAAAATGCAAGGCATGTAAAATTGGAGAAGACGATGGAAGCGTTTACTCCGATGCATACAACAGCATGGATGCAAAGGAAGGCGACCATGTTGAAATAAGCATGGATGAGGGCGATCTGCTTGGAGCTGCGGCTATTTTGTACGGATTCCCATTGGTTACCATGCTTATCTGCGTTTTTATTGCAAACTGGATTCTGGGTAAAAGTGAAATCGTAAATCATGAGATGATTTTGGGGGCTACAGCTTTGTTGTCCCTGACAGCAACTTTTGCAATAATAAAATCCAAAAATGGAGAATTTAAAAGATCAAAAAAATATTTGCCGGAAATAACCAAAATAATATTGAAAGGGTGATTTCATGAATTACGAATATCTCAAAGAAACCGATCCTCAAATAATGGAAGTTCTCGACAGGGAGCTGACAAGGCAGAGGAGCGGAATAGAACTAATAGCTTCGGAAAATTTTATTTCCAGAGCAGTAATGGAAACGATGGGAAGCGTATTGACCAACAAATATGCCGAAGGTTATCCTGGAAAAAGATATTATGGCGGCTGTGAAGAAGTCGATGTGGCAGAAAATCTGGCAATAGAAAGATTGAAATCGCTTTTTGGAGCCGAACATGCCAATGTTCAGCCGCATTCCGGTTCGGGTGCGAATTTTGCAGTTTATCAGGCCGTTTTGGAGCCTGGAGACATTGTCATGGGAATGGCCTTGCCTCACGGCGGCCATCTCACCCATGGAAGTCCGGTGAATCAATCGGGAAGGCTTTATGAGTTTGTAAGCTACGGGGTTGATAAGCAAACGGAAAAAATCGATTACGAAGAAGTTGAAAGAATTGCAAAGGAATACAAGCCAAAACTGATAGTATCGGGAGCCAGTGCGTATTCGAGAGAAATAGATTTTGAGAAATTCAGAAAAATAGCGGATTCCGTGGGGGCGTATCTTATGGTAGACATGGCCCATATAGCAGGACTCGTTGCAGCAGGGCTTCATGGGAATCCGTGCAGATATGCCGACTTTGTGACTACCACTACGCATAAAACGCTGAGGGGTCCAAGGGGCGGAGCAATTCTTTGCAAGTCGGAATATGCCAAAATCATTGACAAGGCTATTTTCCCAGGCTCGCAAGGGGGGCCATTGATGCATATAATTGCCGCAAAAGCGGTATGTTTCAAAGAGGCTTCAACTGACGAGTTCAAAAATTATCAGAAGCAGACAATTGCAAACGCAAAAGCATTGGCTGAGGAACTGGGAGACAGGGGATTCAGAATAGTATCGGGCGGAACAGACAACCATATGATGCTTTTGGACTTGAGAAGCAAGAACGTAAATGGAAAAGACGCAGAAAAAAGACTCGATGCAATAGGCATAACCGTTAACAAGAACACTATACCGTTTGATCCGGAAAGTCCTTTTGTAACAAGCGGCATACGCTTGGGAACACCTGCGGTAACGACAAGAGGCATGAAGGAAAACGATATGGCTTCTATTGCGGAAATAATAAAAAACGCAATTGAAGGCGTAGTGGAAGATTCAGCTCTTAAATGCGATGTAAAAGCATTATGTGAAAAATTTCCATTGTATAATGAATAAGGCGGTTCATACTAAAAACTTTATTTGAAGAAATCAGCGCAAACAAAAACGTTTGCGCTTTTTTTATGCACGCAAAAGTGCAACTTTGTATCGATGAACATGATTTGCATAGGAAAATTTTACTATGGCTTAATATTATTGCAATTATAGGGTAAAGAAAATAACAAGTAAACGATAAGGGGGAAAATATGAGAAACGAAAAAGTCAAAGTGATAATTTGGGGAATCGGATCAATGGGGAGCGGAATAGCGAAAATGATTTTAAAAAAGAAAGGAGTTGAGATAGTAGGGGCGATAGGTAGAAAAACACATGTGGGAGAAAATCTTTATGATGTATTGGATATGGGAAAAAGCGACAGGAAACCGGTTGTTATTTCAAATAATCCGGAGAAAGTTTTAAAGAATAATGCGGCTGATGTGGTTTTAATTGCGACAGACTCTTATGTCAAGCAGTCATATGAAAAAATCGCAATGTGTCTTGAAAATGGATTCAACGTAATATCTACTGCTGAAGAAATGGCTTTCCCGTGGGAGCAGGAAAAAGAACTGGCGGGAAAGCTTGATTTGATTGCAAAAGAAAACGGAGTAACAGTTTTGGGCACCGGAATAAACCCCGGATTTGTTTTGGACACCCTCATACTCGCGCTTACGGGAACATGCGGACATGTTGAAAGTATCAAGGCGGCAAGAGTGAATGATCTTTCTCCTTTCGGGCCGGCAGTCATGAATGAACAGGGTGTGGGAACTACAGAGATTGAATTTGTTGAAGGGATTCAAAACGGAAAAATAGCAGGACATGTCGGTTTTCCCGAATCCATAGGAATGCTGGCAAAAGGATTGGGTTGGAATGTCGAAAAAATAGAACAAACTAGAGAGCCGATAATTGCACAAGTGGAAAGGACATCAAAGCATATAAAAGTCAAAGCAGGAGACGTTGCCGGATGCAGGCAATGCGGATACGGATATGTCGACGGAATTATAAAAATTGGCATGGAACACCCTCAACAAGTCAAGCCCGAATTGGAGTCTATAGATACGGGAGACTACATATGGATAAAGGGGGACCCGGATATTTCAATGAGCATAAAACCTGAAATACCGGGAGGAATCGGTACAATAGCGATGTGTGTAAATATGATACCGCATGTAATAAATGCAAGGAGCGGTGTCAAAACAATGCTGGACCTTCCGCTGCCAAGGGCCGTTATGGGAGACATGAGACAATTTATAGAAGACTGGGAGGACAATAAATGATAAGCAAGGGCAAGTGGGTCAGGATTCATAAAATTGTTTTGGAGCCTGGAGAAAGGGCTAAAAATTTGCCGGCAGATACAGGAAAAGTGCCTTATGAAATGTGGGCGAAAGGTTTTCTCACCAGAGATTCGGAATTGGGCGAAAATGTTTCGGTGAAGACTATTACAGGAAGGATTGTTGAAGGGAAACTCATAGAAAAGGAACCCTCATTCGATCATTCGTACGGGTTTTTTATTCCTGAACTTTTGGAAATAGGTCTGCAATTGAAAAAAATTGTTTCCGGGGGTGAGAATGATAAATAATTCATATGAAGCTGTTATGTCAAGACGCAATGAAATAATGAAAAAGGCAATAGGAATCGACTATGAAGAATTTGAATTGAAAGGGACAATCTCTTTCGACTATGAAAGGATGATGGAAAAGACCGGATACACATTGTCTGAAATAATTGGAATTCAAGAAGAATCGGGGGTTGGAAATACTCCGATCTTGGAAATGAAAAACATAACTGAATTGGCAAGAAAAATTTCGAAAAACAATAAAGCGGCAAGAATTTTCATTAAGGATGAAGCTTCAAATCCGTCCGGCAGCTTCAAGGCAAGACGCGCGGCAACTGCGGTTTATCACGCAAAACAAATGGGTTATAAGGGAGTCGTAGCTGCTACAAGCGGAAATTATGGGGCTGCGGTAGCGAGCCAGGCTGCCATAAGCGGGTTGAAGTGCATAATAGTGCAGGAATGTTATGACAGTTCATATAAGGGACAACCCGAAATAATTGAAAAGGCCCGCAAATGCGAAGCTTTCGGGGCGGAGGTCGTTCAACTGACGGTAGGTCCCGAATTGTTTTATGTATTTTTGAAGTTGCTTGAGGAAACCGGATATTTCAACGCTTCCCTATATACTCCATTCGGAATAGCAGGTGTTGAGACACTTGGGCATGAATTGATTATGCAATGCAGGGAAAAATTTGGCAGAGATCCTGACTGCGTAGTATGCACTAATGCCGGAGGCGGAAATTTGACGGGGACGGCAAGGGGAATTATAAAAGCGGGCGCCGGCGAAACAAAAGTGGTTGGCGCGAGTGTCGACCTTTCGGGCCTTCACATGGCAAGCGACGGGCAATTCAACAGAAAGTCGTTCACGACAGGCCATACGGGCTTTGGAATTCCTTTTGCGACATGGCCTGACAGGACGGATGTCCCCAGATCGGCGGCAAGGCCTTTGAGGTACATGGACAGATATGTGACCGTAAGGCAAGGAGAAGTGTTTTACATGACCGAGGCATTGGCTCAATTGCAGGGGCTGGAAAGAGGACCTGCTGGAAACACATCTCTTGCGGCGGCATTTTCCATAGCCCAGGAAATGGAAAACGATCAGATGATTGTAGTTCAAGAAACAGAATATACAGGCGCAGGGAAACATATACAGCCTCAATTGTCGTTTGCAAGAGAAAACGGGATAGAAATTAAATTTGGAGATCCGAAAGAGGAAATTCCAGGCAAGAACATCATTCTTCCAGAGCATCCTTCTCTGCTTACTGCAAAAGACCTTGATTTGACAGACATAAAAAAATCTTATATCGAAAATTCTTTGAAAAGGATTGGAGAGAGGAATTTAAAAGACAGCGAGTTCGAATTCTTGATGAAGGAAACAAGAATGGAACAAAGCGAATTGGCGCAGATCATAAAAGAAATCGGGAGGGGAGACGATGGAAAGAAAAGATGATTTTAAAGAGCGTAGAAGCCACCTGGAAAATCTGACTGACGAAGAACTTAAATCAAGGTTTTGGGAACTGTCCGAAAGAATAGTCAGCCCTATGGTTGATATGGCCCAAAAATACACCTCGCCGTCGATAGAAAGATCTGTTTTGCTGCGTATGGGATTTTCTTCGATAGATGCAAAAGCAATAGTGGAACAAGTAATCGACAGGGGATTGATGGGAAAGGGAGCAGGACATGTTGTCTACAGGTTGTCATGGATTGAAAAATGTTCTGTAAAAGAAGCCGGAATGATGCTTTTAAGCGGCAATGGGTGGGACGATGTAGTCCTAAGTTTTGAAGAGGAGGGGAACAGAAGTGGTTCTTGATCCCAATGAAAAAATAGACATTGAAGAGATACTTAAGGATCTTGACAAGTACAGACCGAAACGAAAAGGCTGGACATGGCGCAACAAGAGAGACAGCATAAGGATCGGCGATTTTGAATACAAAAATTGTTCCGATTCACTCAAGAACAGTGTGCCTCTTCCATCTGCAAAATACTTTGGGGACATCGATCCGCAACCGGATTACAGCATAACTACTGAAATAGCATCTGGCAGGTTTGAGGACGACATAAGGCGCATGCGTATGGCTGCCTGGCATGGGGCGGACCATATCATGGTTATAAGGACAGCGGGTCAATCCCATTTTGACGGATTGATAGAAGGCACTCCACAGGGTGTCGGAGGGATTCCGATAACCAGAAAACAAATAAGGGCGCAGAGAAAGGCATTGGATTTGATTGAGGAAGAAGTGGGAAGGGACATAAACTACCATTCATATGTTAGCGGTGTGGCAGGGCCGGAAATAGCGGTCATGTTTGCGGAAGAAGGGGTCAACGGCGCACACCAGGATCCACAGTACAATGTTTTATACAGAAACATAAACATGGTGAGGTCGTTTGTGGATGCCGCCGAGTCTAAAAAAATAATGGCTTGGGCCGAAATGGCGCAGATTGACGGAGCGCACAATGCAAATGCGACTGCAAGGGAAGCATGGAAGGTAATGCCGGAACTCATGGTGCAGCACGCCATAAACAGCATGTTTTCAGTTTTGTCAGGCATGAAAAAAGAAAATATCTGCTTGTCCACTGTTCCGCCTACGGCTCCGCCTGCTCCATGCATTAAAATAGATTTGCCTTACGCTGTTGCATTAAGGGGCTTGTTTGGAGAATATAGGATGCGCGCACAGATGAACACGAAATATATGGAGTCTTCGACAAGGGAGGCAACTGTCACACACGTTTTGAACATGCTTGTTTCAAGATTGACAAGTGCCGACATCCAATCGACAATAACGCCGGACGAGGGACGAAACGTACCATGGCACATGTACAACATAGAGGCATGCGACACTGCAAAACAAACGCTTGTCGGAATGGACGACATACTTGGAATGGTCGAGTTGAAAAAAGAAGGCTATTTGAAAGAAAAGACAAGGGAATTGAATGAAAGAGCGGTTCTTTTCATGGAGGAAATAATTGAATGCGGAGGATACTTCGAAGCTGTTGAAAAAGGATTTTTTGTTGATTCCGGCCTATACCCGGAAAGAAACGGGGACGGGATAGCAAGGAAAATAGACGGTGGCGTCGGAGCTAACACCGTTTACGAAAGAGAAAAAGATTATTTTGCACCCGTAACGGCGCATTTCGGAAACAACAATATAAAGCAGTACGGCTTGATGAAAGCTTCCGATGCAATTGGCGGATGCACATTTGAAAACCCCAAAAAAATAGTGTACATCGATGAATTGGATGAAAAAGACAATGTCGATGTGAGAATGAAGGAAAATAAAAATCTCATAAAGACAAAACTCATTAAGCCGGAAGTCGAGTGGCTCGGAGACGGAATCGTTCAGGTGGAAATAATGTTGCCTGCGGAAAAAAGGACAGCTGAGTTTGCGGCCATTGAATTGGGCAGGAAAATGAATTTGAAGGACATAGAAGTGATCCATAAGGAGGTAATGCACCCTTCGGAGGGAACAAGAATACAAATGAAAGGCAGGCTTGACGCATTTGTCGACATTGAAACATTGCATATACCAAAAGAGCCTGAGGTTCTGACAGACGACCAAATACGTGAAGCCGTTAAAGAATCGCCAATAAGGATTGTAGCCGGGACAGTTGGAGAAGACGAGCATTCCGTCGGCCTTAGGGAAATTATTGACATTAAGCACGGCGGCATAGAGAAGTATGGAATCGAGTGCAATTACTTGGGTACATCAGTCTCCTGCGAGAAATTGGTTGATGCTGCAATTGAACTTGATGCCGATGCAATTCTAATGTCCACAATAATCAGCCATGATAAAATCCATTACAGGAACATGAAGATGATGAATGACCTTTGCATAGAAAAAGGAATAAGGGACAAGGTTTTGATTATTGCGGGAGGAACGCAGGTGATACCGGAAATAGCTGTTGAGCAGGGCATTGACGCAGGTTTTGGAAGAGGAACCAAGGGGCATCATGTGGCAACTTTCCTTGTGAAGAAACTGGGGGAAGCAGAAAATGAAAGTTGATGCGCTTGTTGCTGAAATCGGCAGCACCACAACAATCGTAAATGCTTTCAATGGCATTGTTGAAGGAGAGCCTGAATTTTTGGATCAGGGGCAATCGAAAACCACTGTGGAAGATGGAGATGTCGTTGCAGGGCTGAAGAATGCTATTTTAGACCTCAAGAGGAAATTGGGCACCGATTCTTTGGAATACAATGAAATGTTCGCTACAAGCAGTGCTGCAGGCGGTTTGAGGATGTCTGTACATGGATTGGTTTATGACATGACGGTAAAAGCGGCGCGTGAAGCCGCTCTTGGAGCCGGTGCAAACTTGAAAATGATAACTTCGGGGAAAATGCGTAAATTGGACATAAATAAACTGAAGGAGATACGTCCTAACATCATACTGATTGCCGGAGGTGTGGATTATGGTGAAAGGGATACGGCTATTTACAATGCGAAACTGATTTCAGGCCTTGAATTGGGAATTCCGGTTATTTATGCGGGAAACAGCGAAAACAAAGAAGAAATCAAAGAGATATTCAATGAAAAGTCGAATGCCCAAATGCTTTATTTGACTGAAAACGTTTATCCGAGAATAGATGAGCTGAATGTGGAACCCACTAGAAAAATAATTCAGAACGTGTTTGAGGAACACATAGTCCATGCACCAGGTATGGAAAAGATAAAGTCGATGGTTGATTCAAAAATCATCCCGACACCTGGAGCGGTCATGGAAGCCTCAAAAATCCTTAAGGCTGAAATTGGAGATTTGCTTGTAATAGATGTGGGAGGGGCCACAACAGACATACATTCTGTGACATGTGGAAGTGATGATGTGAACAGAATTTTATTAAGTCCCGAACCGGAGGCTAAAAGGACAGTTGAAGGGGATATGGGCGTCTTTGTGAACATGGAAAACATACTTAGCATGATAGGCGAAAAGGGATTGAAAGAAAATTTTGGAGTAAACATCGAAAAACTGATATCGAATTACAGTTTTTTGCCGCGAAGCAAAGATGAAATAAATCTTGTTGAAATAATGACAGAAAAAGCAATATCGGTTGCGCTTGACAGGCATTCCGGCAATTACAGGGATGTTTACGGAACAAGCGGAAAAAGAAAATATGCAGAAGGAAAGGACCTTACTGCAGTAAAATTCATAATCGGCACCGGAGGTGCACTTACACGCCTCCCCAAAGGAAGGGAAGTCATCAGGAAAGTCGTCGAACGCGACATAAAGGAAAAATTGAACCCGAGAAAAGATGTGGAAATACTTATTGACGAAAAATATATAATGGCTTCACTTGGCGTTTTATCAATAAAATATCCCGGTTTTGCAATCGAAATGCTGAAAAAGAGTTTTGTATGAAAAAGTGAATCAAATCAAAATCATCATCACACAACAACAATGCCTATAAAAAGGTTATAATGTAAGGGAGGTCGAAGGCCTCCCTTTGCTTTGTGAAACAATGGATCGAAGGCTTTTAATATTTTGAAAAGGGTGATTTTATGGAGCCGCTGGCAGTAAGAATAAGGCCTGAAAGATTGGAAGATGTTGTCGGGCAAAAGCACATCATTGGAAAAGGCAAATTGATTGACAGCATAATGGAAAAAAAGAGACTGATGAATATGATTTTTTACGGACCGCCGGGGACGGGCAAAACAACAGTAGCCAATCTTCTTGCGAAAATAACGGATAGAAAATTTTACAAAATCAACGCTACCAATGCGGGTGTTGGAGACTTGAAGAAGGTAATAAGCGAACTTGACACATTGCTTGCAATCAATGGAGCCGTATTGTACGTTGACGAGATTCAGCATTTCAACAGAAAACAGCAGCAGGTTTTGCTTGAACATACTGAAAACGGTAAAATTATACTGATAGCAAGCACAACGGAGAACCCCTTTCAATATGTGTATAAGGCATTGCTAAGCCGTTCGATGCTTTTTGAGTTCCGTGCAATAAGTCCGGAGGATATGCTGCAAGGAATCAAGGAGTCAAAATTGCGCATCGAAGCAGAATCCGGCAAAAAGATATTGTATGATGAAAATTCAATTCTGGCAATGGCGCGTCATGCGGCAGGCGATTATAGAAAAATGCTGAACTACATCGAAATAGGACTGTTGCTTGAAAATGGAAATGAAGTTGTTTTTGAAGAAGAATTGGTCGAAAGAATATTGCAAAAAAAAGTTTTCAGTTATGACAGGACTGGAGACGAATACTACGACATAATAAGCGCTTTCCAGAAATCCGTCAGGGGAAGCGACGCCGACGCGGCTGTCCACTACCTTGCAAGGCTTGTTGAGGCTGGCGACATAAAGCCGATATGCAGACGATTGCTTGTGATGGCGGCCGAGGATATAGGCTTAGCGTATCCAAATGCAATAAACATTGTAAAGGCATGCGTTGACTCTGCGCTTTTTGTGGGACTTCCGGAAGCAAGAATAATCTTATCGGAAGCGGCTCTATTGCTTGCTCTCATGCCAAAATCGAATTCAGCGATGATTGCCGTCGACAGTGCCCTGGAGGACATTGAAAAAGGCGAAATCGGTCAAATACCGAATCATTTAAGGGACAGCCATTTTACAGGGGCAAAGAGGCTGAATCGCGGAAAAGGATACAAATACCCTCACAGCTACGACAACCATTATGTAAAGCAGCAATATATGCCGGAAATATTGAAGGACAAAAAGTATTACGAATCCTCTCAAACGGGCCAGGAAATAAAATTTTCGGAGTATAATAAAAAGCTTAAGAAATAAAGTTGACAAATTTACTAGGGTATTATATAATCTCCTTGAATCCTGAGTAATAAACTGTGGATTCAAGGAGATGATTTTTTGAAGCTCTCAACTAAGGGAAGGTATGGATTGAGGGCCATGTTTTATCTGGCTCTTAAATATGGCGAAGGGCCTGTGCCTCTAAGTGAAATAAGCGACGAACAGGGAATATCGATAAGCTATTTGGAGCAGCTTTTTTCATCACTTAGGAAAAAGGGACTGGTAGTCAGCATAAGAGGCGCGAATGGCGGATACAAACTCTCAAAATCACCGGAAGACACAATTGTGGGAGACATTCTCAGGGCATTGGAAGGTACTTTGGCGCCTACGGATTGTGTGGTTGACGGGGAAGAAGAAAAGTACTCTTACAATGACCACTGTGTCACGCAGCATGTATGGAGAAAAATCAGGGACAGCATTACAAGGGTTGTCGATTCCATTTCATTGGACGATATGATAAGGGATTACAACAACATGAACAATTGCAGCAGCTGCATGATTGAGAATAAAATAAAATAATGGGGGATGATGTTTTGAAAAGAAATGTATATTTGGATTATTCAGCTACGACTCCTGTAAAAAAAGAAGTGTTTGAAGCGATGGTGCCTTTTTATACCGAAAACTTCGGAAACCCTTCAAGTATTTATAGATATGGAAGAGAAGCAAAATCGGTTGTCGACAAATCGCGTGAAATAATCGCAGGAACCATAAATGCCTCAACAAATGAAATATATTTTTGTGCAGGCGGTTCGGAGGCCGACAACTGGGCTTTAAAGGGAGTTGCTGAAGCAAACGCCAATAAGGGAAAGCATATAATAACAAGCAAGATAGAACACCATGCGGTTCTTCACAGCTGCGAATATCTTGAGACCAGAGGATTTGAAGTGACATATCTTGATGTTGACGAGTACGGAATGGTTGATTTAAACGAACTCAAGAATGCAATCAGAAAAGATACCATACTGATTTCCATAATGTATGTCAACAATGAAGTCGGAACAGTTCAACCGATAGCGGAAATAGGCAAAATAGCCAAGGAAAACGGCATATATTTCCATACCGATGCAGTTCAGTCATACGGCCATATAAAGATTGATGTGGAAAAGTTGGGAGTCGACCTTATGACTCTTTCATCACATAAAATTTACGGGCCTAAAGGCGTTGGAGCGCTCTATATTAGAAAAGGGACAAAAATCAATCAGTTTATACATGGGGGAGCGCAGGAAAGAAGCATGCGTGCCGGTACTGAAAACCTTGCGGCTATTGCAGGATTCGGCAAGGCCGCTTCCATAGCCGATGAAATACTCGATGAACACAGAACAAGGCTGATTGCTTTGAGGGATAAGATGATTAATGAAATTTCAAGCAGGATAGGTCATGTGAAACTGAACGGGCATCCTACTGAGCGCCATCCCGGAAATGTCAATTTCTGCTTCGAATTCATAGAGGGCGAATCATTGTTGCTCCTTTTGGACAACCAGGGAATTGCCGCTTCAAGCGGTTCGGCGTGCACATCTGGCTCTTTGGATCCTTCCCATGTGCTTATGGCATTGGGATTGCCCCATGAAATTGCCCATGGCTCGCTAAGATTGACAATTGGTGATTTTACAACGGAAGAAGACGTAGATTATACTGTTGAGAAATTGGTCGGCATTGTTGAGAAGTTGAGAGAAATATCTCCGCTTCATTAATAGAGGAACGAGGGGGTAAACATGTATTCAGAAAAGGTCATGGATCATTTTATGAATCCAAGAAATGTGGGAGAAATCGAAAATGCCGATGGGGTGGGTGAGGTTGGAAACCCGCAATGCGGCGATATAATGAAAATTTTTCTTAAAATAGAAAATGATATTATTGTAGATGCGAAATTCAAGACATTCGGTTGCGGATCCGCTATAGCTTCCTCGAGCATGGCTACGGAATTGATAAAGGGAAAATCGATTGACGAAGTTGTAAGCCTTACAAACAGGGCTGTTGTGGAAGCTTTGGACGGTTTGCCGCCCAAAAAAGTGCATTGCTCGGTATTGGCAGAAGACGCAATAAAGGTTGCATTGATGGATTACGCAAAAAAGAACAATTTAAATATAAAGGGACTTGAAAATTTCAAAGTAAGAGAACATGAACATTAATATGAATGAAAAATTGAACAAGAACAAAGTTGTAATTGGAATGAGCGGAGGAGTGGACAGTTCTGTTGCTGCCTATATATTGAAACAGAAAGGTTATGATGTTACAGGTGTTTATCTTAATCTTTGGGAAACGATAGACGGTGGACGCTTCAAGCATTTGGCAAAAAAGAATGAAAAGGATGCAAGGGATGTCTGTGAAAAATTGGGCATAGACTTCATTTCAAAAAACCATGAAGAATCTTTCAGGAACGAAGTAGTCGAATATTTCATAAACGAATATCTAAGGGGCAGAACCCCCAATCCTTGCGTGCAATGCAACAAAACGATTAAATTCAAGTATCTGATGGAAGCAGCGGATGACATCGGAGCATATTATATGGCTACGGGCCATTATGTAAAGGTGGCAAAAGACGAAACGAGCGGCAGATATTACTTGAAGCGGACTAAAAACGACAAAGACCAAAGCTATATGTTTTATACATTGTCGCAAGAGTGCATTTCAAGGTTGTTTATGCCTCTGGGCGATATAAGAGACAAGAACGATGTTAGAAGAAGAGCAGTTGAAATAGGATTGAATATTGCCGATAAAAAAGACAGCCAGGAAATTTGTTTCATACAAGACAATGACTATGGTGGATTTTTGGAGAGAAATGTCAAGAATAAAATCGAGCCTGGAAAATTCGTGGATGAAAAGGGGAATATGCTTGGGCGTCACAATGGAATCCCATTCTATACAGTCGGGCAAAGGAAAGGGCTTGGAATAGCCTTGGGCAAGCCAATGTATGTAAAAGAGATAAACAATGACAATAATAATATTATGTTAACCGACAACTCATCTTTATATACAGTAAGACTTGTGGCGGAAAAAATCAACAGCGTTAAATACAATCGTATTCCTGAAGACAAGGTGTTTGACATAAAGACACGATATACTGCAAAAGCGGCTCCAGGAAGAGTTCGCAATTTGGAAAACGGAAGCATTTCAATCGAATTCGTCGATCCTCAAAGAGCAGTTACTCCAGGACAGTCGGTTGTATTGTATGAAGGAGAAGATTTGGTAGGCGGAGGCATTATAGCAAAAACTGATGGTTGATATTGACAATGAATGGGTATTCTAATATAATCACAGTGATTGTTGACGCTATGACGAAGAGTAGTAATCGGACAATTCTTCCAAAGAGAGAGGCTGAAAGCTGAAAAGCCTTGAAGTGATCCGGTGAAGCAGCTTCCGAGCACCTTTTTTGAAGACGAGTAGGAAGAGGCGGCTGATGCCCGATAAAGCATTAAGAGTGATTGCTGTGGCAATAACTAGGGTGGTACCGCGAGTGCTCTCGTCCCTAACAAGGATGAGGGCTCTTTTTATTTTATGGAGGTGTAAATGATGGAAAAAATGGGTTTAAACGAAATCAGAGAAAAGTTTTTGGAGTTTTTCAAGTCAAAGGACCACTATTCAAGAATGAGTTATTCGCTCGTTCCGCAAAATGACAAGAGTCTCCTGCTTATAAATGCGGGAATGGCACCCATGAAGACATATTTCATGGGGACCGAAGTACCGCCAAACAAGAGGATGGCCACTTGTCAGAAATGCATAAGGACAGGGGACATCGAAAACGTGGGTATTACAGCTCGTCACGCCACTTTTTTTGAAATGCTCGGGAATTTTTCCTTCGGGGATTATTTCAAGAGGGAATCTATTAAGTGGGGATGGGAATTTGTAACCGAATGGCTTGATATGCCGGAAGAAAAATTATGGGTTACCGTATATGAGGATGACGATGAGGCATATGAAATATGGGAAAAAGAGATTGGAGTTCCCAAAGAAAGAATCGTAAGGTTAGGCAAAGAGGATAATTTCTGGGAAATTGGAACTGGACCATGCGGACCGTGTTCGGAAATCTATTTCGACCGCGGAGAGAAATTCAGCTGCGGATTGGACACATGCAAGCCTGGTTGCGATTGCGACAGGTTCATAGAATTCTGGAATCATGTGTTCACTCAATTCGACAAAGACGACGAGGGAAACTACAATCTTTTGCCAAATCCGAATATTGACACCGGTATGGGTCTTGAACGTGTGGCATGCATAATGCAGAATGTGGATTCGATCTTTGAAATCGACACAATAAGATATGTTTTGGACGAAGTAGTGGAGCTTTCAGGAAAGCCATATGGAAACAATAGGAAAGACGATATATCCATAAGGATAATAACCGACCACATAAGAGCGGTGACATTCATGACCGCGGATGGAATAATGCCAAGCAATGAAGGAAGAGGCTATGTTTTAAGAAGGCTTTTGAGACGCGCGGCAAGGCATGGTAAATTGTTGGGAATTGAAAAGCAATTTTTGACAGAGCTTGTTGACAAGGTGATTCAAATTTCAAAAGACGCCTATCCGGAACTTTTGGAAAAAAGGGAATACATTAAAAAAGTGCTTGAGATTGAAGAAAAACGCTTTCAGCAGACAATTGATTCAGGCATTGAAATTTTGAACGGGCATATTGAAGCAATGAGAAAAGACGGAATCAATCAGCTTTCGGGCAGGGATGCTTTTGTGCTTTATGACACATACGGTTTTCCTCTTGATTTGACAAAGGAAATTTTGGAGGAAATGGACATTTCGGTGGATGAGGAAGAATTTGAAAAAGAAATGTCAGTTCAAAAGGATAGGGCAAGACAGGCAAGAAAAGACCAGAATGATGTGGGATGGGAATTCGGTTCCGAACTTGAAAAACTCAAAACCGAAAAAACAGAATTCGTAGGCTACGATATGTTTGAGGCGCAGGGAGAAGTGCTTGCGATAATAAAATCGGGTTTGCCGATGGAAGAAGCAGAAAAAGATGATGAAGTTCAAATAATAATGGACAGCACTCCTTTTTATGCAGAGAGCGGAGGACAGCTGGCTGACAAGGGTTGGATCAAAACCCCGAATGGATTATTCGAAGTTTCGGATTGCAGGAAAAAGAATAATCTGTTTATCCATTACGGAATAGTGAAAGAAGGAAATGTCGGCATAGGTGAAATGGCAATTTCAAAGATTGACGAAAAGAACAGGATGGATACGGCAAGAAACCATACTGCGACGCATCTTTTGCATAGAGCGCTAAGGAATGTTTTGGGAGAACATGTGGAACAGGCGGGATCTCTTGTGACTCCGGACAGGCTTAGGTTTGATTTTACCCATTTCGACAATGTCAAGGAAAATCAATTGGATGAAGTTGAAGCCATTGTGAATGAAAAGGTCATGGAGGCTTTGCAAATCGATATTTCTGAAATGGAATTGGAAAAAGCCAAGGAATTGGGAGCAACGGCTCTTTTTGGTGAGAAGTACGGCAATATTGTCAGAGTTGTAAAGGTTGACGATTACAGCACAGAGCTGTGCGGAGGGACACACCTTGACAATACCAGTGAAGTGGGAATGTTCAAAATCATCGCAGAAGGCGGAATAGCTGCAGGAGTAAGGAGAATAGAAGCAGTTACAGGAAGAAAGGCCTATGCATATGTCAAAGAAGCTGAAAAAGAAATGCAGAAGGTCATGGAGCTTGTAAAAGCAAACAGTCAAAATGAAGTTGAAGGCAAACTTGTTCAGATTCTCGAAGACCTTAAAACCACAAAAAAGCTGAACGATGAATTTAAAAGGGGAATGGCGGATTCATCAATTGACGAATTGCTTGGCGGATTGAAGAATGTAAACGGTTTCAATGTCATAACTGGAAAAGTTGAAGACATTGACGCCGAGACATTGAGGGAGCTTGGAGACAAAATCCTGAACAAGCTTGAAAATGGACTCGTGGTTCTTGTTTCAGACGACGGAGAGAAATTGAACTATGCCGCCATGGCGGACAAGGAAGCGGTGTCAAACGGAATTCACTGTGGCAAAATTGTTAAGGAAGTGGCCAAGATTGCTTCAGGTGGAGGCGGAGGCCGTCCAAACATGGCGCAGGCAGGTGCTAAAGACAGAAGCATGGCATTGGCTTCATTGGAACAGGTTTACAAACATATAGACAATATTTAAGTCGGTTTAACCTATTCTTACCATATGAAATGGAGCGGAAATCCGCGTTTGATAAATCCAATTATGTGTGCTTGGTTGAGTTTGAAGGACAGGAGACAAAAGCTCCTGTCCTTCTTTTTGAATGCTTGATTGAAATGCGGGTGATTATAAGAGTATAATGGTAAAAAGGAGGGAATTGGACATGAATGATCAATTTACAATGAAATATGATGTTGGAAGCGACAAGGAAGCTGAAACAAGGGAAATAATAAACGTCGCCTTCGAAGCATTGAAAGAGAAAGGGTACAACCCGGTAAACCAAATTGTGGGATATTTACTTTCAGGGGATCCGACATACATTACAAGCCACAAGGATGCAAGAAAAATGATAAAAAGACTTGAACGCGACGAGATATTGGAGGAATTGCTTAAGTCTTACTTGGAGAAATAGTATGGAATACAGGAAACTGGGGAAAACGGAACTGCTTGTATCAAGGTTGTGTTTTGGAAGTCTTACTATGAGCCCATTGCAGCGAAACCTTACCGCAAAGGAAGGTGGCGCTTTGCTTGAAAGGGCTTATGACAAGGGCGTTAATTTTGTTGATACTGCGGACTTATACGACAACTACGAACACATAAAATACGGTTTGAAAAATATTGGAAAAAACAATCTGATAATATCAAGCAAATCCTATGCGTATGACAGAAAAACTGCCGAGGATACTTTGACGCGGGCTTTAAAATCGATAGACAGGGACTATATAGACATTTTCATGCTCCATGAACAGGAAAGCATCCATACGATAAGAGGCCATTGGGATGCGATTGAATTCTTTATAAGAATGCGAGAAAAAGGGCACATAAGGGCTTTGGGGCTTTCAACGCACCATGTGGCAGGAGTGGCAGGGGCCAATGAGCACGATGTTTTCGAGGTCTTGCACCCAATATGCAATTTCAGGGGGCTGGGCATACAGGACGGGACAATAGAAGAAATGATACAGGCTCTGGAAATTTCGAAAAAGGCCGGAAAGGGCATATATGGAATGAAACCGCTGGGAGGCGGGAATCTTATAAGCAATTTGGAAGAAGCCTTCGCTTTTGCACTCGAACAGAAGGTCATGGATTCATTTGCTGTAGGAATGCAGAGTTTTGAGGAAATAGAAGACAACGTCAACCGTTTTGAAGGAAAGGTTACATCGGGCAATATATTAGCAAAAATAAAAAGGCAGGACAGGCATCTGCACATTGCGGATTGGTGCAGACGTTGCGGAAAATGTGTTGAATCGTGCAAGCAAAATGCACTTTCACTGGGACCTGAAGGTGTTGAAGTTGATGAAAATCTGTGTGTTTTATGCGGCTATTGCAGTGCATATTGCCCTGACTTTTGCATTAAGATAATTTGAAAGGGGAAGTGCTCTTGCGTATTATGGGATTGGATGTCGGTGATAAGACAATAGGGGTATCTCTAAGCGACGAGCTTTTTTTGACGGCACAAGCAGTCAAGACAATAAAAAGGAAAAGCAAGAAGAAAGACCTATACGTCTTAAAAGGAATAATAGAAGAAAAGAATGTTGGCAAAATTGTAGTTGGTTTACCGTACAACATGAACGGAACCTTGGGGCCTCAAAGTCAAAAAGTCAAAGAATTTGTCAGCTGGCTTGAGGAAAAGACGGGTTTAGAGTGCATCTATGAAGATGAAAGATTGACAACTGCAATTGCACGGCGTTATCTTATAGAAGCTGACATGTCGAGAAAGAAAAGAAAGGAAGTCATAGATACGGTTGCAGCTGTTCATATATTGCAATCATATCTCGACAAAATAAAACGGGGTGAATAAATGGAAGGCAGAATAATCGAGTTGATTGACGAGGAAAACGAAAAAAAGAAATTTGAATTGATTGAGATTATAGAACATGATGATAAAAAATTCGCTATCCTTGCACCGCTTGAAGACGGCAGTGAAGAAGCAATTGTATGTGAAATAACCGATAAAGGCAGTGAGATTATCATAGAACCGGTTGACGATCCAAATTTGCTGAATATAATTGAGCAGCTATACGACGAAATGGACTAAAAAACACCCTTTGGGTGTTTTTTAGTCTGTAATTTATGATAAAATATCCTTGTTATTTAAAATAGTTACGAGGTGATACGGTGTATCTTAAAAGCATAGAAATGTACGGGTTCAAATCATTCGCGGAAAGAGCCGAGATAAAGTTCAAAGATGGAATAGCGGGAATCGTAGGCCCGAATGGAAGTGGAAAGAGCAATATAACAGATGCTGTAAGGTGGGTTTTAGGCGAACAAAGCGCAAAGGTTCTCAGGGGCAGTAAAATGGAGGATCTTATTTTCAGTGGTACAGATAGAAGAAAGCAATTGGGAATGGCTGAAGTTTCTCTTACTTTTGACAACAGAGAAGGCAATCTTCCTATCGAATATGGAGAGGTCATTGTAAAGAGAAGAGTCTACAGGTCCGGCGAAAGTGAATACCTTATAAACAACAATCCGTGCAAATTAAGAGAAATCAAAGAATTCTTCATGGATACCGGAATTGGCATAGACGGATATTCGATAATAGGACAGGGACGGATTGATTCCATCTTAAACAGCAAGTCCGAAGACCGTAGAAAATTATTTGAAGAAGCAGCGGGAATTGTCAAATATAAGACAAGAAAAGAGAATACAGGGAAAAAACTCGAAAACACAAATAAAAACATATTGAGAGTCGAGGATATACTTAATGAACTTGAAACCAGAATAGGTCCGTTGAAAAATGAAGCCGAGAAAGCAAAAAGGCATGAGGAATATTACGGAGAGCTCAAAGGCCTTGAGATATCTTTGTTCATGGAGGAAATCGATAGGATTAATGAAAAGATAAAGGCAAACAGAGACAAACTGGAAGCAGTGGAATCAAACATTTCAAGCCTGAAGTCAAAGAAAAGTGAAGTTAAAAATGAATTGGTTGAAACAGAAGCTTTACTGGAAAATTTAAGAAAGGAATTGCAGAAAGACGAAAAAAATCTTTTAAATGCAAACGAAAAAAGAAATCAATTGAATTATGAGATTGAATTGATTGCCGAAAAAAACCGTTCGGCTACAAAAGAAAAAGTGAAACTGGAAAACCAAATAATTGAATACGGAAAAGAAAGAAAAGAACTGGAAGAGGAGCTTGACTCAAAAAAAATGCTCATGCTTGAACTTGATGAAAATAAAAATAGGCTTAAAGAGGATATTTTTGAAGAGGAAACAAAAATAAAAGAAATTACTCAAAAATTGATTGTTGAAAAAGAACAGCTTCAAAAAAATAAAACGAAAATATTCGATGATTTCAACAAATCGTCTGAATTGAAAAGTGAATTGGCAAGCCTCGACTCGAATGAAAAAGGCGTTGAAAAGCGCATGTACAGATTGAATGAGGAAAAAATCGGGATTGAAAGAAATGTTTCCGAATCAGTCATTGAAATGGAAAATCTTGAAAGAGAAATGCATGGATTGAAAAACAAAAGATCCGAATGTGGCCAGAGACAAAAAACGCTTGAAGAAATCTTCAATAAGAACAAAAATTTTGAAAATAGTAAGACGATGGAAATAAGCGATGTTGAGCGAAATCTAAAAACACTCAAAGAAAAACAAAATTTTTACAAGAAGATGATCGACAATTATGAAGGATTCAACAGCAGCGTAAAAAAATCACTGAAAGCCTTGCGTGGAAGTGATTTGGAAAAACATTTGGAAGGCACAGTTTCCGACATAATCAAAGTGGATAAAGCATATGAAGTTGCATTGGAGACGGCCTTGGGATATTCAAGTCAGCATATAATATGCGACACTGTCGATTCTGCCAGAAGAATAATCGAGTTCGCAAAGAAGGAGAAAACAGGCAGAATAACCCTTTTGCCAATGAGCGAAGTGAGAGGGAGAAGAAACTCGAGCTCCGGCATGATTCAGGACGAAGGGATTGTAGGAAAAGCCAAGGAACTTATAAATTTTGACAAGAAATTTGAAAACATTGTGGATTATTTATTGGGAAACATTGTCATAGTTCGTGATTCTTCAACTGCTGCCAGGCTATTGAAAAAAGGTTGCAAGGGAAGCAGACTTATTACTTTGGACGGCGATGTATTCAATCCTGGAGGAACAATTACAGGTGGAAGCGTCAAGGGGAGAAGCGCAGGGCTCCTGTCAAGAAAGAGAATTTTCGAAGAAACTTCAAAAGAAATATTTAAAAAAGAAAAACTTTTGAATGAAGAAACGATGAATCTGGAAAAAATATTAAAGCTTAAGATTTCAAGCGAAAATGAATTGAAGGAAAAAGAAAAAGAAATCAATGAAATCGAAAGAAAAATTGAAAAACTTTCCGCAAGCCTGGAAACATCTGCGATGAACATCCAAACCATGAAAGACAAGCAGGAAATTATAAACAATGAATTCAAAGAAATTAAAACAGAAGCAAGCAACATACGCGAAAGAAGGATTTCAATTGCTGAAAAAGTCAAAGAAATGCAAGAAAACAGCTTCAATCAGGAAAAAACGATAGAAGAATCGGAAAAAGCCGAAAAGAAACTTTCAAACGAGTTGGATGTATTGAAGGAATCATTGAACGCAAGCAAAGTAAAACTTGCTATTATGTCGGAAAAAGGAAAAAGCGTAGAGTCTGAAATTGTACGTGTCGATTTGTCGATCAGGAACATGGACGCAAATTCACAAGGCTATGCATCCCAGTTGAAGGAACTGACTGACAAAGCCGAACAATACGAAAAAGAAATCGTAGAAAAAAAGGGAATGTTGGACGGCTTGGCTTCTGCAATCAAGCAGCTTGAAAAAACAAATGAAACATGCGCAATGGCTATCGAGGAAAATTCCGCCATTGCGAGGGGAGCACAAGAGCATCTTGAAAAAATTGATGAAGACATCTTGAATGAAAAAGAAAAACATCACAAGGTTGAAATGGCGGATACAAGAAATCAAATGAGCTATGACCACTTCATAAAGCAATTATGGGAAGTTTATCAGCTTTCGTATATAGAGGCAATGGAAAAAAGAACTGAAATCGCAAATAGAAATCAAATGGCCAAACGCATAAACGAATTGAAATACGAAATTGAACTGCTTGGAGAAATAAACAAGGCGGCGATTAAGGAATATGATGAAGTTTTGCATAGATTTGAATTTCTAAGCAAACAAAAATGTGATTTGATGGAGGCAAAAGACACCCTCGAGGATCTTATTGTCAAACTGGAAGAAAAGATGGTTAAAATTTTCAAAGAGGAAATCAAAGAAATCAACAGCAATTTCGACAAGACTTTCAATCAGCTATTCAACGGCGGACGGGCGGAAATAATATTCGAAGATACCGATGACATATTGAATTCACATATAGACATATATGCTGAGCCTCCAGGCAAAAAGCTTCAAAACTTGAATTTGCTTTCAGGAGGGGAAAAGTCTTTGACAGCTATAGCTATGCTTTTTGCAATACTTATGAAAAAACCTTCACCGTTTTGCGTGCTTGATGAAATTGAGGCGGCATTGGACGACGTGAATGTTTACAAATTTGCTTCTTTCCTGAAAAAGTTTACCGGCAATTCTCAATTCATAATAATTACCCACAGAAAAGGGACAATGGAAATAGCCGATGTTCTTTACGGGGTCACAATGGAAGAAAAGGGAATATCAAAAATAGTGTCATTGAAAATTAAAGAAAAGGCAAGTTAGGAGTGGAGACTTGAAAAATATCATCGAAAGACTAAAAGAAGGATTGGAAAAAACCAGAGACAGTTTTACCGGCAAGATTGACGCATTGTTCAATTCGTCAAAAGCCATAGACGATGAATTTTACGAGGAACTCGAGGATTTGTTGATTTTATCAGATGTGGGATATGAAACAACTGTTGAAATAATGGATTCTCTTGAGACGGCTGTAAGAAATGAAAAAATAATGGATGCTGGAAACGTAAAAGACATACTTAAGACCTTGATGGCCGAAAAGCTGCAAACAGCCGTTAAAAGCGAAAACCATGAAAAACAGAATGGATTGCGCATAATATTGGTTATTGGGGTAAACGGCGTTGGAAAAACAACAACCATCGGAAAACTTGCAAGCAAATTCACCAATAAAGGGGAAAAAGTCATAATTGCAGCTGCCGATACATTCCGGGCAGCAGCTGTAGACCAACTTAAGGTTTGGGTTGAAAGATCGAAAAGCGATTTGATTGCCCAAAAGGAAGGAGCCGATCCCGCTTCGGTGGTTTACGATGCCATAAAATCGGCAAAAGCGCGCAATATGGACGTATTGATTTGTGATACGGCGGGACGCTTGCACAACAAAAAAAATCTAATGAACGAATTGGGCAAAATTACGAAAATCATCAAGAGGGAAGCTCCGGAAACGATTCTTGAAACATATCTAGTGCTTGATGCAACTACAGGGCAGAATGCTCTGAATCAAGCGAAAGCATTCAATGAAATTGCCGATATAAGCGGAATAATAATGACAAAGCTTGACGGAACCGCAAAAGGTGGAATTGTTTTTGCACTTGTTTCGGAGTTGGGGATACCTGTTGAATATATAGGTGTTGGAGAAGACATTGAGGATCTTCAAAAATTTGATCCTGAAAGTTTTGTTGATGCAATATTTTAAAAAATGCTTGACTAGTTAATGTCAATAATATAATATTCTTATGTAAAGCAAATTAACTTTACAAAAGAGGTAATCGTATGGAAAAGAAAATAAAGTACGGCAACATGTTTGCATTTTATGGTAAATTGCTTACTGAAAAACAATATGAGATGCTTTACTATTACTACATGAATGATTTTTCAATGGTTGAAATTGCCGAAAATATGAAAATAAGCAGGCAGGCAGTCTACGACACTGTTAAAAAATCCAACAAAGCATTGGAAAGCTATGAAAATAAATTGGGCTTATATGATAAATTCAAAAGCATTTCTGTTTATTCGAATTCAATTATAGAAATTTCCGAAAGTATTTTGGAAAAGGAATACAATGAAGAGAATAAAAACCAGATAAATGAAATTGTCGCATTTGCAATGGAAATCAATAAAGTGAACGACAATTGACGACCGGGAGGACTTGATATGATTTTTGAAAGCCTTGCTGAAAAACTGCAAAATTCATTGAGTAAACTGAAAGGCAAGGGCAAGCTTTCAGAAAAAGACATTAAATCGGCAATGCGTGAAGTAAAACTCGCCTTGCTGGAAGCCGATGTAAACTACAAGGTGGTAAAGTCTTTCATAAGCAAGGTGTCAGAGCGTTCTGTAGGTTCCGAAGTGATGAAGAGCCTAACACCGGGACAACAGGTGATCAAGATTGTCAATGAAGAACTAAAAGAGTTGATGGGAACGAATGAAGCCAAGATAGAATTTTCACCAAAACCGCCGACTGTAATAATGATGGTAGGTTTGCAAGGCGCAGGAAAAACAACTACAAGTGGTAAAATTGGCGGATACTTGAAAAAAACGGGCAAGAGCCCTTTGCTGGTTGCAGGAGACATATACAGACCGGCGGCAATAAAACAACTTAAGATTGTAGGCGAAAAATTGAAATTGCCGGTTTTTTCAATGGGCGATTCGACCTCGCCTCAGAACATCTCAAAGGCTGCTCTTGAATTTGCAAAAAGAAATGGCCATGATGTTGTTATTATAGATACTGCCGGCAGACTGCATATTGACGAGTCATTGATGCAGGAATTGAAAAATGTAAAAGAAACAGTAAAACCTAGCGAGATATTGCTTGTTATTGATGCCATGACGGGTCAAGATGCGGTAAATGTTGCGGAAGCTTTCGACAGGGACCTGTCCATTGACGGGGTTGTACTCAGCAAGCTTGATGGGGACACGAGGGGCGGAGCGGCACTTTCCGTAAAAGCTGTAACAGGAAAGCCGATAAAATTTGTTGGTACAGGCGAAAAACTTGATTCCATAGAACCGTTTTATCCAGAAAGAATGGCTTCAAGAATCTTGGGAATGGGAGATGTTTTGACTCTTATAGAAAAAGCCCAGGAAAGCTTTTCTGAGGAAAACGCGAGGAAACTGCAGAAAAAAATAAAGGAACAAAGCTTTGATTTGAATGACTTTCTTGATCAGATGGAACAAATGAAAAACATGGGGCCAATAGATCAAATCATGGAAATGATGCCCGGCATAGGCGGAAAACAGTTAAAAAATCTGAAAGTTGATGAAAACGAACTGAAGAGGATAGAAGCTTTAATCAAATCAATGACCGAGGAAGAACGCACAAATCCGGAAATCATAAGCAGCGGCAGAAGAAAAAGAATAGCAGCAGGAAGTGGAAACAGTGTGCAGCAGGTCAACAAGCTTTTGAAACAATTTGCACAAACAAAAAAAATGATGAAGCAATTTTCAGGAATGGGTAAAAAACAAGGCAAAAGAGGATTAAATATTCCTTTTATGTAAATAGATAATTTTTAATACAAATATATTCAAGGAGGTGAAGTTATGTCAGTAAAAATAAGATTGAAAAGAATGGGTGCAAAGAAGAAACCTTTTTATAGAATTGTTGTTGCAGATTCGAGGTCTCCGAGAGACGGCAAATTCATAGAGGAGCTTGGCTATTATAATCCTTTGAAAGAGCCTGGAGAAGTGAAAATAAACGACGAAAAAACTGTGGAATGGTTGCTAAACGGCGCACAGCCTACAGAAACAGTAAGAGTTTTGCTTAAGAAAAACAACATTTTGGAAAAATTTGAAGAAGCTAAAAAGGCTTAGGTAACCATCAGGAGGTGTAATAATGGGAGAACTTGTAAAAGTCATTGCCAAGGCATTGGTTGATCATCCTGAAATGGTAACCGTTAAGGAAGTCGAAGGCTCTCATTCACTCATTGTAGAACTTTCGGTGGCCCCAGAAGACATGGGTAAAGTTATCGGAAAACAAGGCAGAATTGCCAAAGCAATAAGAACAGTTGTAAAGGCTGCGGCTATAAAAGAGAACAAAAGAGTCGTTGTTGAAATCGTTCAATAGGATAAGCTCTAAAAGGGCTTATCCTCTTTTGCCTTAAGGCAAATATTCAATCGGCGGGATGGTGATATAATGTCATATGTAAAAATCGGAATAATAGTAAACACGCATGGAATCAAAGGTGAGGTGAAAGTAAAAAATTTCACCGATGATATTGACAGATTTGAGGAACTTGATTACATATTCATTGAAGTTGATGGAGAAATGAAAAAATTCCATATAGAAAGAATAAGATATGCTAAATCACTTGCAATAATCAAATTTGAAAACTACGACAATATAAATGATATAGAGCATTTCAAGGGAAGAGACATGTATATTGAAAAAACGCAGTTAAGAAAGCTGCCCGAGGATACTTACCACGTCTTTGACTTGATTGGTTTGAATGTAAATGAAAACGGAAAACAAATAGGCACGCTGGTGGACGTGAATCAGAATGCCTATCAGGACATATATATTGTAAAGACAGAGAATGGTAAAATTATACAAATTCCCGCGGTGAGGAATTTCGTGAAATCCATTGATTTGCAAAAGGGAATTATGGAAGTCGAATTGATTGAGGGGATGATTCAATGAAAATTGACATACTGACTCTTTTCCCGGAAGTATTCGCACCATTTTTCAGCTCGAGCATTTTAGGAAGGGCCTTGGAACAGGACTTGATGGATGTAAGGACGGTTAATATAAGGGATTATGCCGACAACAAGCACAGTCAAGTTGACGATTCGCCCTATGGAGGCGGAGAAGGGATGGTTTTTACTCCGCAGCCATTGTTTTCAGCAGTTGAAAGCATGGATTGCCACGAAGAAGCAATAAAAATTTATCTTTCGCCAAAAGGGAAAAGACTGGATCAGAAGTTGGTTGAAGAACTTTCGTCAAAAGACCATTTGATACTTGTATGCGGTCATTACGAAGGAATTGACCAAAGATTCATTGATGAAATGGTTGATATGGAAATATCAATCGGCGATTATGTTTTGACTGGTGGAGAACTTCCGGCAATTGTACTTGTGGATGCAATCTCCAGACTTCAAAAGGGAGTATTGAAAAGCAACAAGGGATATGAAGAGGAGAGTTTCAGTTACAAATCTCTTCTTGAATATCCGCACTATACACGGCCCAGGATTTTCAGGGGAATGAGTGTTCCGGATGTTCTTATATCAGGAAACCATAAACTCATTGAAGAGTGGCGCCTGGAAAAGGCGATAGAAGAAACTATAAAAAAGCGTCCGGACATGATAGATGCCATACTTGAAGACATCAATACAGACAAATCGCTTAGGAATACCATTTTAAAAATATTGGAAAAAAGCTATTAACAAAACAAAGCATTTGTGATATAATACAATCTGTTGACTACAGATGGTCCTCTGCCAAATGAGCAAGAACATCTAATACGAGAGGAGGTAGTTCAATGAGCAAAATATTGGATATGCTTGAGCAAGAACAGCTTAGGCAGGATATACCTGTTTTTTCAGTCGGAGATACCGTTAAGGTTTCCATCAAGGTCGTCGAGGGAAAGAGACAGAGAATACAAGTATATGAAGGCATTGTCTTGAAGAGGCAAAATGGCGGAATCAAAGAGACATTTACTGTCAGAAAAATTTCTTCAGGCGTTGGTGTCGAAAAAACATTCCCGCTGCATTCTCCAAAAATCGAAAAGATCGAAGTCGTGAGAAAAGGCAAGGTAAGAAGAGCAAGACTTCATTATCTTAGAGACCGAGTAGGAAAAGCGGCCAAGGTAAAAGAAAAAAGATACTAAAAAAAGGGACTGTTTATCAGTCCTTTTTTATTATTGGAGGTGGCGGTTTTGAATATCAATTGGTATCCCGGGCACATGAAAAAAACAAAAGAACTTATTCAACAAAACATGAAATTGGTGGATGTTGCAATTGAAGTAATTGACGCCAGACTCCCTTTTTCAAGCAAGAATCCTCAGATGGACACACTCTTTTCCAACAAGCCCAAGATTATTGCAATAAATAAAATCGATTTGGCTGATCCGAAAATTCTGCGTGAATTTCAAAATGAATATAGGGAAAAAGGATTCCGCGTAGTGAACATAAACAGCATAACCGGAGAAGGCACGAAAGAATTGATGAGGGAAGTCCAAGACGCAGCTCAGGGACTGTTTGAAAAATTGAAGAGAAAAGGCATGAAAAAAAGAGCTGTCAGGCTTATGGTGACAGGCATACCAAATGTCGGAAAGTCTTCACTCATAAATAATCTGGTCGGCAGAAAAAGCGCCAGAACCGGAGACAAACCAGGAGTCACAAGAGGAAAGCAATGGGTCAGGATAAAGAAAGACATTGAATTGTTCGATACTCCAGGGATACTTTGGCCCAGGTTCGACAATCAGACTACAGCAATCAAACTTGCTTTGTCCGGCGCTATAAAAGATGAATTGATTCCTTTTAACGAAGCAGCGAGATGGTTGATAAGTTTTTTGCGTGAGAATTATAGCGGGGCTATTTCAGAAAGGTATGAAGGCGTTGATGAAACAAACAGCATTTCGGAAATAATTGAAGAAATAGGCAAAAAAAGAGGATGCATATTAAAAGGCGGGGTTGTCGATTTGGATCGCGCAGTATATATATTGATTGACGACTTCAGAAGGGGCCGACTTGGGAAAATAGTTCTTGACAGATTTAATGGGGAATAGCGGGTACATGGCTATTCCCTTTTTATGGTATAATTAAATAATAATTTACGATTGAGGTGCTGACTTTATGGAATTTGAAAAGATGAGTGTAAAGGAAATTACGGAGATTGTTTCGAAATTTGATTTTGAAAATGAAGATCATGAGCTTGTTTGCAGCGAGCTTAAAATGGACAAAAGAAAATCCGTGAACAAAATTGGAGAAACCCTGTCGAGAAAAATTGATGATTGGGAAAATGAAAAATTACGGCTGGAGTCAATGTTTACTTATGAAAATGAACTGTTTTCAAAAGGGAAAAATATCATAGCCGGGATCGACGAGGTAGGGAGAGGGCCGCTTTCGGGTCCTGTCGTTTCAGCAGCGGTTGTTTTGCCGTTGAATTGCATGATAAGAGGCCTGAATGACTCAAAGAAATTAAGTGAAAAGAATAGAAACAGAATCTACAAAGAAATAATGTGCAAAGCCTTGGACGTTTCAATAGGCATGGCGAATCCGGAAGAAATAGATGCATTCAATATATTGAATGCGACAAGGCTGTCAATGAAGAGAGCTGTGCATTCTTTGAAAACCGAAGTTGATCATTTGCTTGTTGACGCTTTGAAATTGGGAGAAGTGAAAATTGAACAGACAGCGTTAATAAAGGGCGACGAAAAATCGGCATCCATAGCAGCCGCTTCAATAATAGCAAAGGTGGCAAGAGACCATATAATGGTGGAGATGGGCAGGCATTATAAAGAATATGGCTTTGAAAGAAATAAAGGTTACGGTACTGCGGAGCATATATCTGCTCTTAAAAAATTCGGGCCGGTTGAAATACATAGAAAAAGTTTCATTGAAGGTATAATTGGGGGCGATGCTGATTAACTCGTTAGGGGAAAAATGGGAAAGAATGGCTGAAAGTCATTTGATTCAAAAGGGATTTAACATAATTGAAAGAAATTATTATACAAAGATGGGTGAAATAGACCTCATCATGAAAGATGGAAGCGGCACTTATGTGTTCATAGAAGTGAAGAAGCGCAAGGGTATTGCATACGGTAGACCTTTGGAATACATAAACGCCAGAAAAATGAAAAAGATAATCAGAACAGCCGAGCAATACATAGCGGAAAATAAATTGCATGGAAACGATTTCAGATTCGACGCTGTTGAAATTATAGAGTGGAGCGACGGTGAAATTGAATTGAACCACATAGAAAATATTTTTCTTGACTAGGGGGATTTTATGCTCGCAAAAATTGCTACTTGCACATTGAATGGAATTGACGGTGAAAAGGTGGAATGCGAATCCGACATATCAAATGGATTGCCTTCATTCAGCATCGTGGGATTGCCAGATGCAGCGGTAAAAGAATCAAAGGATCGAATAAGGGCGGCTGTCAATAATTCAGGATATGTCTTTCCGGTAAAAAGAATAACAGTCAATCTTTCTCCGGCAAGCACCCGTAAAATTGGCACCCATTTCGATTTGCCCATAGCAGCAGGAATAATTGCCGCTTCAAAACGGATACCGTGTTGCAAATTCAAAGGGGTTGCAATTTTAGGCGAATTGTCCCTTGACGGTAGGGTTAACGGGATCAATGGATTGCTTCCAATGTTGATAGCATTGAAACAATTGGGAGTAAAAAAAGCCATTGTGCCATTTGACAACGCGGACGAGGCTAAATACATAAATGAAATCAATATTTTCCCAGCAAGGCATTTGACAGAAGTTATTGACTTTATCGAAGACGAAGACACCATGGAGGCCATTGGCGACACGGCTGATATGGATTCTGAAAGACCAATAATGTACGGTTGTGATTTCGGAGAAGTATATGGGCAGGAAAATGCTAAAAGAGCGATGGAAATTTCAGCTGCGGGCAATCATAATCTTCTCATGATAGGGCCGCCCGGATCTGGAAAAACCATGCTTGCGAAAAGATACCCGACAATATTGCCGTTGCTTGATGAAAAACAGGCGCTCGAAGTCACGAAAATTTACAGTATTGCCGGTCTCATGAAGAAACGAGCAATAATACTTGAACGCCCATTCAGAAGCCCTCACCATACATTGTCTTCGGTTTCGCTTACAGGAGGAGGAAACAATCCAAGACCGGGGGAAATTTCACTGGCTAATCACGGAGTACTTTATCTGGATGAATTACCTGAATTCTCTCGAAAGGCTCTTGAAGCATTGAGGCAGCCGTTGGAAGACAGAACGGTAACAATTACAAGAGTCAATTCAACTGTTACATATCCATCGGATTTTGTTTTGATTGCGAGCATGAACCCTTGCCCGTGCGGCTATTATGGGGACAGCCACCATGAATGCAAGTGCAGCATTGGCGATATAAGAAGATACATGGGTCGAATATCCGGACCAATATTGGACAGAATGGATATGCACATAGAAGTCCCAAGTGTCGCATTTGACGAATTAAACGATAAAAACAGGCATTTCAGGTCTTCTGAAGAAATAAGGGAATCTGTGATTCTTGCAAGAGAAAGACAGAAAAAGAGATTTTCAAACTCCAAAATCTCTACTAATTCAGAAATGGACAACAGGCAGATTAAAAGATATTGCAGTTTGAACGACGACTCAAAATTATTATTGAAGGAAGCATTCTCCAAAATGGGCTTAAGTGCCAGGTCATACAATAAAATAATAAAAATAGCCCGGACAATATCAGATATTGAAGGAAAGGAAACCATTGAAACAAATCACCTTATGGAAGCCCTGAGCTACAGGAACCTTGAAACAAAATATTGGAATATTTAAAAGAGGGTGAATAAATGCGTGAGAATTATTTGAAAATCAATTATATGGGAAAGAGAAACAAGATCATCAATGAATTGATATCAGAGCATTTGAATAGTCCGTCAGAAGAAAAACGTATATTTTGCATGAAAAAATTAATTTCAATAGCCGAAAAAGATATGGATGCAAGAGAATACGGCATTTACAGACAAAAAATAAGCAAAGGCAATTTTTCATTTGTCGACATAAGTGAGAATAGGTTTCCGGAGCAATTGAAAAAAATTTATGATCCTCCATTGGTATTGTTTTACGAGGGGAATCTTGAAATGCTTAACAAAAGACCCTGCATTGCGATAGTCGGATCACGAAAATGCAGCAATTACGGAAGGCAAGTTGCATATGATTTTGCCAAAAGCCTTTCCAAAGCAGGCATCACTGTAATAAGCGGAATGGCATATGGAATCGATTCCAGCGCTCACATCGGGGCTTTGACGGGAGAAGGCTCCACTGTCGCAGTCATGGGGACAGGTATAGACAAATGCTATCCTGCAAAGAACAAATCTTTGCACGAACAAATTTCAAAAAAAGGGCTTTTGATAACCGAGTTTGGAGTGGGTGTTAACCCATTGCCATATAATTTCCCGAGGCGAAACAGGATAATAAGCGGATTATGCGATGCTTTGATTGTAATAGAAGCGGGACTGGAAAGCGGAGCCTTGATTACTGCGGATTTTGCCCTTGAACAAGGAAAGGATGTTTATTCTGTTCCATGCGGAATAATGGGAAATTACGGAAAGGGTTCTAATAAACTGATTAAACAAGGGGCGGAATGCCTGCTTGACATTGCCGAGGTGATAGACATTTATGCCAAAGCAAATAATGCAACACCTCTTGAAAAATTGGCTGAAACAACAATGACGGATGCTGAAAAAAAAATTCTTGAAACAATCGAGTATGAAAGTCCTGTGCACATTGACAAATTGCTTTCCTGTAATTTGATGGGCGTAAATGAAATAAAGGGCGCGTTGATGATGCTATTGATTAAGGACAAAATATATCTTGAGCCCGGAGATAAATATTGCATAAAAAAGTAAAAGATTTTGAAAATTATATAATAATCTGTTATAATAGGTCTCACTGCTGAAAGAAAAGGTGATTTAATGAAAAA
>CAZEHH010000003.1:0-59295 GCA_964512505.1 uncultured Peptostreptococcaceae bacterium | reverse complement strand
CATTAAAGAAAGTCGAATTGTTCAAAGGGATTGAAGAAGGCGAGCTGAATAGTGTTTTAATGTGCTTCAGGCCCCAGATAGCATCCTTCCAAAGGAAAGAAAGTATTGTAACCGAAGGTGACCGGTTTACCGGGATAGGCATTATTGTGGAAGGCGAGGTAACAATAGCAAAAGACAATGCGGCGGGGGACAGGGTGATAATGGCCAAGTTGAAAGAGAACAGCATATTCGGGGAGGTTTTTGCTTTTTCAAGCAGTGACAAATGGGGAGTGTCAGTGATTGCGGCAACAGGCTGCAAGGTCATGTTCATAACCCCGGAAAAAATCATCGGCAATTGTCGCAACATGTGCATAGGGCACAGGCAATTGATTCAAAACATGCTGAGAATTGTTTCGCAGAAAGCTCTCGGGCTTGAAAAGAAAATAAAATATCTTTCCATGAAAAGCATAAGGGCTAAGGCATGTGCATATTTGCTTGAGCAACGAAGTATCGCAGGCGGGGACAGATTCATGATTCCAATGAAAAGGAATGAACTGGCGGAGTTTTTGTATGTATCAAGACCGTCGCTTTCGAGGGAAATAATCAAGATGAAGGATGAGGGAATAATTGACTTTTACAGGTCTTCGTTTCAGATAATGGATATTGAAGCCTTAAAATCTTACATTTGAAGAAAAATTTAAAATCAACGAAACGAATTATTGGATTGCATTGGTGAAAAATTACCGATGCAATTTTTTTATTTTAGTAACACAGGATACGGTTATATGCGGCGGACGGTGTTATGATGAACCGGAAGTGATGAAAAATCATTATAAAGAGAGGTGCAAGAATGGAAAAAATGTATTTTGATTTGAACGATACCTTGTTGGAAATCACAAACAACCATAAGGAAGCGATCGATTTGCTTTCGTCAATAGGATTTGAAAATATACGCGACGAAAAACAAAGGAAAGCATTCGGCGGCTCGGTCACACTGGAGACCGCTTTGAGAATAAAAAAAATAAATGAAAACACGTTTGTAAAACAGCTTGTTGAAGCCATTGAAAACGGAATCGGCGAATCAGACGGAGGGTTGGAATCCAATGGCGTCCTGAAAGATGCTGATTTGCGGATTGAAGGAGTGTTGCCGTGTCCGGTAAGGGTGCCGCTGATGGAGGCTTTTCAGGGTTGGATGAAGAAAAATGGCGAAAGCATAAAAAAAACGGTAGGTTATGATTTGAAAGCCGCATCGATGGGAGTCGATTGGCTGAAAAGATCAATTGAATCCACAGATTCATCGGATGTTCTGGCGGATATATTCATTTCGGCGGGTTTCGACCTGTTTTTCGACAAGGAGCTTATAGGCAAATACAAATCGGAAAATGCATTTGAGGATATCACCGGATTTGAACATTACAACAAGGATTTTGAAAATGGATATATTGATCTGAGAGACCCGGACAAGCACTATTCCATGATAGGAGTGGTTCCGGCTGTATTTTTGGTAAACACTGAGGAACTGGGAGAAAGAAAAATCCCCGCAAGCTGGCAGGACATATTGAGCGACGAATTTGCAAACAAGGTGAGTCTTCCAATTGGAGATTTTGACTTGTTCAATGCGATACTGCTCAACATAAATGCGCGATATGGTGAAACAGGAGTGGAAAAACTGGGCAGAAGTCTTTTGAAGAGCATGCATCCTTCGGAGATGGTGAAATCGCATATCAGGAAGGCGGAAAAGCCGATTGTAACAATAATGCCCTACTTTTTCACCAAGATGACCGGAAACGGCGGGCCGATGAAGGCGGTATGGCCCAGCGACGGTGCAATCATAAGCCCAATCTTCCTCCTCAGCAAGAGGAGCAAAGCGCATGATTTGAAACCGTTTGTCGATTTCTTTGCATCGAAGGAAGTCGGGGAGATACTTTCTCACAACGGCAGATTCCCAAGCGTAAATCCCGATGTGGACAACATGATTGACGGTGGGCACAAGTACATGTGGCTGGGATGGGATTATATAAACAAAAACGATATTGGACGACTGATTGAAAAATGCGACAAGCTGTTTGGAGAAGCGGCGGGAGGGGTGGAAATATGAATCTGATTACAATTTCAGGGCCCCCATCTTCAGGAAAAACATCCATAATATTAAAGACTATACATGCAATGAAGCAGCGAAAGCTAAAGGTAGGGGTGGTTAAATTCGACTGCCTTTATACCGATGACGACCTTCTATATAAAAAAGCGGGGGTTCCTGTGAAAAAAGGGTTGTCAGGCTCCCTTTGCCCGGATCATTACTTTGTAAGCAATATAGAAGAGGTCGTGCAATGGGGAAGGAAAGAGAAGCTTGACGTTTTGATTACAGAGAGCGCAGGACTATGCAATCGCTGTTCTCCGTATATCAGGGACGTGAAAGCGGTATGCGTAATTGACAATCTGAGTGGAATAAACACTCCCAAGAAAATCGGACCAATGCTTAAGACAGCGGATATAGTTGTGATAACAAAGGGAGACATAGTGTCACAGGCAGAAAGGGAAGTGTTCGCATCAAAGGTCCGTTCTGTAAACTCAAAAGCGACAACGATGCATATAAACGGACTGACGGGTCAGGGTGCGTATGAACTCAGCACTCTACTGTATGATGAAAAAGAGGATATAGAAACAGTCAAAGGAAAAGAGCTCAGGTTTTCGATGCCTTCCGCGCTATGCTCATACTGTCTTGGAGAAAAAAGAATTGGAGAAGATTATCAGATGGGGAACATCAGAAAAATCAAATTGAGTGAAGGTGATGATTAATATGAGAGAATTTGAAAAGATGAAGATAAGTGAAATTGAAAACAAATATCCTTTTGCCATCTCGTTTTTCCAAAACAATAATTTAGATATCAAAGGGTATGAAGACAGCACTTTAGAGCAATACTTGGATCATTTCACTGAAGAAGAAATAGAGGATTGGGCAATAGATCCCGAGAAGATAAAAGTGGATTTTTTGATGTACATTCGACAAATGCTTGAGTTTTTGGGTATCAAAGGCGATGAGCGAGTAGATTCTCTGACCATAGTGGCGGGCTTCGACAAGGACGGGAATAAAGAAAATTTTGAACAAATAACAATTAACAGAAGCGAGATTGTTACAATAGTGGGTCCGACCGGATCCGGCAAAAGCCGCCTGTTGGCGGACATAGAATGGGTGGCGAACAAGGATACCCCTACTGAAAGAGTGATTTTGATAAATGGGAAGAGGCCCGACAGCAGGTGGAGGCTGTCTTCAGCCAACAAGCTTGTCGCTCAATTGTCCCAAAACATGAATTTTGTCATGGATTTGACCGTAAGCGAATTTCTGGAATTGCATGCCCAAAGCCGTATGGTTGAAAACGAGCAGGAGATTATTTTAAGGATAGTGGATGCGGCAAATCACTTGGCGGGAGAAAAATTCGAATTGGACACTCCCATTACCAGCCTGAGCGGAGGGCAGTCCAGGGCGCTGATGATAGCGGATACGGCAATACTGAGCACATCACCGATAGTTTTGATAGATGAGATTGAGAATGCTGGCATAGACAGGAAAAAAGCTTTGAATCTTCTTGTTAATGAAGAGAAGATAGTTCTTATGGCAACGCACGATCCCAGCCTGGCTCTTATGGCGGGGAAAAGGCTGGTCATAAAAAATGGCAGAATAGACAAAGTAATAGAAACAAGCGAGGAAGAGAGAAGAATGCTGATTGAGCTTGACAGAATCGACAAGATAATAGGCACGCTGAGAAGCAACTTGAGAAAAGGCGAAATATTGGAAAAGGTAATCTGAGAAAGGGGGACAAACAATGCATGAAGGATGTTCGGGAAATTTTCAGACAGGCAAAGAAACTGTCGACAAGGTAAGGATGATGGGGTTTTCAAAACAGCATATGCCCATGCCTCTAAATGTTGTATGCGGAGGATGCAATGAAACGTTCGAAATGTCGAAATTTGAGGAAAAGTGTTCCAAATG
Source organism: uncultured Peptostreptococcaceae bacterium (assembly GCA_964512505.1). GTDB lineage: Bacteria > Bacillota > Clostridia > Peptostreptococcales > BM714 > BM714. Next base: position 55,328 of record CAZEHH010000003.1, on the reverse strand, counting down.
CGGCATGGTTCACGGCGTTACGCCTTGCCATGCTTTCGACCCGGCCAACGTAAAAGCTGCCGGTATAGACTATTGAAAAATAATGGTAACTTGAGATACCGAAAACAGACTGCGATTGTTATATGCTTGACGCATGAATAACAACAAATTGAAAAAGGAGGAATAATAATGAGCATGTTTTGTTATCAATGCCAGGAAGCGGCAAAAGGAACAGGTTGTACAATCAAAGGGGTTTGCGGAAAGCCGGATTACGTTGCAAACCTTCAGGATCTTATGATTTACACACTTAAGGGGATTGCCTTGGTGAAAGAGGAAGGCCGGAAAGCAGGCCTTGAATTTCCTAAAGCGGACCATTTTACAATGACAGGGCTTTTCATGACTATAACGAACGCAAACTTCGATGATGAAGCTTTCAGGGCAAAAATCAGGGAAGGGCTTGCGTTAAGAGAAGAAATGAAGGAAGAACTAAAGGAAAAAGGCGTTTCATTGGTTGACATGCATGATGCTGCCACTTGGTTTGCAGATACAGCCGCCGCAATGCAGACAAAAGCTGATTCGGTGCAGGTTGGAGTTCTTGCAACCGAAAATGAGGATGTCCGTTCTCTTAGAGAACTTATAACGTACGGACTCAAGGGAATTGCCGCATATGCCGAGCATGCATTCAATCTTGGAAAAGAAGACAAAAATGTTTACGGTTTCATAACCAAGGCTCTGACATCTACGCTGGATGACACATTGAGCGCTGACGAGCTTGTAGCCTTGACTCTTGAAACAGGGAAATTCGGTGTTGACGTAATGGCTCTTCTCGATGCCGCAAATACTGAAACATACGGAAATCCTGAGATTACGGAAGTAAACATAGGTGTAGGAAAGAACCCTGCAATACTTATCACGGGTCACGATTTGAAAGACATGGAGCAGCTGCTCGAGCAGACAAAGGGAACGGGAGTGGATGTATATACCCATGGCGAAATGCTTCCAGCAAACTACTATCCGGCATTCAAGAAGTATGACCATTTCTTTGGCAACTACGGAAATGCCTGGTGGAAGCAAAAAGAGGAATTTACAACATTCAACGGACCTATTCTCTTTACTACGAATTGCATTGTACCGCCAAAAGAGGATCAAATCGAAAGGATCTACACAACCGGGTCAGCAGGATATCCGGGATGCAAGCATATTGTTGCCGATGAAAATGGAATGAAGGATTTCTCAGAGATAATCGAGCAGGCCAAGAAACTCGATCCGCCTGTTGAAATTGAAAATGGAACCATAGTCGGCGGATTCGCGCACGCGCAGGTATTCGCATTGGCGGACAAGGTCGTGGATGCGGTCAAATCCGGCGCCATCAAGAAATTCTTTGTGATGGCAGGCTGTGACGGAAGAATGAAGTCAAGGTCCTACTATACGGAGTTTGCGGAAAAATTGCCTGAGGATACGGTTATACTTACGGCCGGTTGCGCAAAATACCGTTACAACAAGCTTGATCTTGGGGACATCGGTGGGATTCCGAGAGTCCTCGACGCCGGGCAGTGCAACGACTCATACTCGTTGGCAGTCATAGCCCTCAAGCTAAAAGAAGTATTCGAACTCAATGACATCAACGACTTGCCGATAGCATACAATATAGCATGGTATGAGCAGAAGGCGGTAATAGTATTGCTTGCGCTTCTTTACCTTGGAGTAAAGAATATCAAGCTTGGACCGACACTGCCGGCATTCCTGTCGCCAAATGTGGCAAAAGTGCTTGTAGAGACATTTGGAATAAACGGCATAAACAGCGTAGAGGAAGATATGGAGCAGTTCTTCGCATAAATTGAATGGATTGCTGGATCATATTCGGGAGCCGGGATTGTTCGCGGCTCCCGAATTTTTCAAAAATTCATCAATACTTGAGGAATCAGATGGAGGTGACGATTTGTTGGAAAAAATATATGAATTTTATACAGGAAATGAAAAGACCATAGAGAGAATAGTGAATGATGAGAATATTCACTTGAACCACATGGTTTTTAAAAAAGGGGAAGGTTTTCCGGAGCATTACTCAAATTCGAATGTATATATGATTGTTGCAAGGGGGATTGTATCGCTGAGCCTGGCCGGTCAGGAAAGCATAGAATATGAAAGAGGTAGCATTATAAATATCCCCTGCAACGTAAAGATGAACGGAATGAACAAACATGGAGAGACTCTGGAGCTTTTTATTGTAAAAGCGCCTAACCCCAAGGACTATGTTCAAAAGAAAGATGAAATTAAAGCATAACAAAGGCAAAAGGAATTTCAAAGAAAACAAAATTCCTTTTGCCTTAAATTGTATTTTTTCGTTTAAAATATGCGGCTTCTTGAAAAAAATGGCAGCCGATGATGTTTTAAGGAGGCTGCAGATTCTCGAATGATAAACAAAAGCCTCTTATTCTATAAGGAACATTATGCGGGTTTCAAGCTTTTCCTCCGGTACATTATCAGGGTCATTAAGATAAAACTCATAGGCGACACCGTTCGATCTGTATTCATTCGCATCCATCCATTCCATCAAAGCGTCGTAGGCCGAACCTATTTCACTGTAGGGTCCGACATGAATGCATTGTGCATACGTACCTTTAGGCAATACGCTTGGCTCAATGTAATTTCTCAAGGGCAGCTTTTGTTTTACAGGAAATCCTATTTCGATGTCGAGGTTCTTCATGTCCATGTTGTAGTAGGCTGCAAAAGGAGCATCGGAGGGATATTCGCCTATTTCCGACAAGTAGTTCATTATTTTACCATAAGCTTTTGAGAGCACAATCGGCAAGTCTTCAACAGCGGCTGTTGTCCTTATGGACAAAGTCGGCTGAATTTCTTTCTCGACAAGTTTGAATTTGAAATCCATAGTAAACCTCCTTTCAATAATTTGTGCAATCCTTTTATACCCAGCCTGAATGCAATTATCTATTGCCGGAGAGATTAGTTGGATTAAGACTTTTCAACAATACTTAAATGCGGTTGACATTTCGGGGAAACATTGATAATATGTTAACGAAATTGATATTCCAGAGTTGCGGAGAGCCTTCTTCGCATATTTGGGAAAATAGAATATGACCTTGCGAAAAAGAGTATTCTGATTCGAAAAGGGAGTAGGACATAGCCTTGCGTATACGGCGAAGAATTTTGCCATTGCGACAATAGACCATGCAGCCTTCCTTTTGGAAGGCTTTTATATTTGAAAAAAATAAGGCGAATCGAAGGGAGAAAGTATTTTTGAAAAAATACAGGGGAATTGTTTTTCCGCTGGCAATTTTGCTATTGTGGGCGGTAGGTTCCGAAATGGAATGGTTCAATACATATATAGTTCCGCATCCGGTCAAAGTGATTAACACCGGATTGGCATTAGCTGAGAATGGGATACTGATAAGACATTTGGGCATAAGCCTTTTCAGGGTTCTTTCAGGCTTTGTCATAACCTTTTTAATCGCATTTCCAATGGCGGTGCTTGTCGGACTCAACAAAAAAACATTTGAATATCTGTCTCCCTTTCTTGAGTTTGTGAGGCACATACCTCCCATAGCCATGATACCGCTCCTCATACTGTGGTTTGGAATCGGTGAAACCTCAAAAATCGCGGTGATAATTTTAGCGACTTTCTTCCCAATATTCATAAATACGGTAAGCGGCATTTCAGGATGCGACAACAGGCTTGTTGAAGTCGGAAGGACGTACGGGTTCACAAGATGGCAAACCTTGATTAAAATCATTCTTCCCCAGGCTCTACCGTCAATATTGGCGGGAATGCAGCTTGGACTTGGATACAGTTGGAGGTCTCTGATGGGAGCCGAACTAATTGCGGCTTCTTCGGGCATTGGATACATGATAATTGAAGCAGAACAATTGTCAAGGATAGACATAATTTTTGTAGGGATAATTGTTATAGGCACATTGGGTTGCGGAATAGATTATTTTTTCCTGAAAGCGACCAACAGACTCTTGATGTGGGAGGGTGGAAATCATGACAGGGATAAAAATCAGGAACTTATCAAAGATTTTTATGCTTAAAAAAAAGGAAGTGCCGGTTTTTGAGGGCATGGATCTTTTTGTGGAAAAACAAAGCTTTGTGACTATTGTGGGAAAGAGCGGTTGCGGGAAAACTACGCTTTTGAGAATCTTATGCGGGCTTGAAGAAAAAAGCGGCGGAGAAGTCCTGTATATGGAAAATGGCAGAGAGTGCGGGAAATGCCCCAAAATGTCCATTGTGTTCCAAGAACCGCGCCTGATGCCGTGGTTGACCGTAAAACAAAACATGGCTTTTTCACTCGAAAACGAAAATGACAGTGGAAAAGTCGAAAGCACCGTAAACAAATATCTTGAAATCCTTGGTTTGGATGGGTTTAAAGACGCATATCCGAGCCAGATATCCGGAGGCATGGCGCAAAGGGTTGCTTTGGGAAGAACCCTGTGTTACGAACCGGATGTAATACTGATGGATGAGCCCTTGGGAGCGCTTGACGCATACAATAGAAAAATTCTGCAAGACGAATTGATCCATATTTTCAATTCGTGCAAAAAAACAATAGTATTTGTCACACATGATATTGAAGAGGCTCTTTACCTGGGTCAAAGACTCATTGTAATAGATGATGGAAAAATAATGGAAGATATTGATATTAAGGAAAACTATCCAAGGGACATTCACTCGGCTAAGTTTTCAAGACTAAGGGAAAAAGCCATGAACACCATCATGGATTCCAAGAATAAATTAGCTGTGGCGCAATAAAAAACATTAACCTGAAAAGGAGGAGGAACATTTAAAAACGGAATGAAAATTGGTGTGAATTGAAATTATCAGGGGAAAAGGAGGGTTTTATGAAAAAGTTATCATTGTTTATGGCGGTAATGCTTATGGTTATGGCTGTTCTATCGGGTTGCGCAAGCGGTGCGGGTGAAACAACTGAAGTTCCGGCAAAAGAAAAGGTCAATATTTCATATGTGAAATTGCCCCTTAATGTGCCGTCAATAGTTGAAAAGAATAAACTGCTCTTTGAAGATGCTTTTGGCGAAGAAGGAATGGAAGTGGAATTTCCCGAAATAACGCAAGGTTCCAAGATGACCGAAGCTCTTGCATCAGGCTCGTTGGATTTCTGCAATGCCCTGGGAGGCACTTCTGCAATTCTTGCCGCTGCGAATGGCGTGGATGTTAAAATAATCGGAATTTACAGCAGGGCTCCAAAGGCTTTTACAATCATGGCCAAGGATGATTCGATAGTCGGGATAAAAGACTTGGAAGGGAAAAAAATAGTTGGGCCAAAGGGGACGATCCTTCATCAATTGCTTTTGGGGGCATTGGTGGAAAACGGAATGGCAATGGACGATGTTGAATTCATAAACATGGGAATAGGAGACGGAATGGCAGCTCTTTCCTCCGGAAATGCAGATGCGGCATTGGTTGCGGGACCTGCGGTTACTATTGCTCTTGAAGCGGGAAACAGGGTTATCGAGACTGGCGAAGGCCTTCTGGACGCTACAATCGTCATCGCTACAAGCGGTGAAATGATTGAAAAGTATCCCGAAGTTGTTCAGACATATATGGACGTACATAGAAAAAGTCTTGAATATATGGAGGACAATCCTGACGATACCTTCGCAATGACGGCTGAAGAGACCAACATAGATGTTGAAGCAGTAAAGACGATGTTTGCATGGTACGATTTCAATCCGCAAATAAGCGAAAACGATATGGAAGATTTGGTTAAGACGCAAGAATTTCTTATCGAAAACGGCATGCTGGAAAGCGAAATAGACATTGAGGACATAATAGTCGATATGACGGCAAAATAGCAATATGAATGAAAAGGCAATACTGCCATGGCCGGATGATATCTCCCCTGTCCGGCCATGGATTTTTATTATTGGAATACCTATAAAAATAACGGTTGACAAAATATTAATCATAGTTTAAAATTTTCATAAATAATAAATATGATGGCGTTGAAGGGAAGAGTAGTCCATTTTGGTAGTAATAGAGAGCTGATGACGGTGGAAAATCAGTACGGATTAATGGATGAAGAACCTCCCCGAGTCGCTGACCGAAAGCTATTAAGCGAGTAGATTCAGCCGTAACCGGTGCGTTAAACCGGTAGATATCGACAAAACATGTCTGTATTGAAATGAGCCGGGTCTATGGACCAAATTGGGTGGCACCGCGCAAGTACAAACCTGCGTCCCTTTGAAACAAACAAAGAGGACCGGGTTTTTTTGTTTTTGAAGAAAAGGAGTGTGACAATATGGGCGATTCAATGAAGGGTATGAAAAGAACTCACTATTGCGGGAAGCTGACAGAGAACAATATTGGGGAAACTGTTACGGTAATGGGATGGGTGCAGAGACGAAGGGACCTTGGCGGAGTAATTTTTATCGATTTGCGGGATGTTTCCGGAATTGTGCAGGTTGTATTAGACGCGGGAAGCATTGGAAATGAAAATTTCGCAAAAGGCGAATCCATAAGGAATGAATATGTCGTAGCTGTTTCAGGCAGGCTGGAAAGGCGTGACGAAGAAACGGTAAACGTGAACCTGCCAACAGGCACAATAGATGTGAGGGCAACTGAGCTTCGCATTCTCAACAAGTCCAAGACGCCTCCCTTCATTCTTGACGAATACGTGGAAGTGAGGGAAGAATTGAGGCTCAAGTACAGGTATCTGGATTTGAGAAGGGCGGAAATGCTGAACAATCTTAAAACAAGGCAGTCGGTGCTTTCTTCAATAAGAAATTATTTCGAGGAAAAAGATTTCATGGAGATAGAAACCCCTATTCTTACAAAGAGCACACCGGAGGGGGCAAGGGATTACCTTGTTCCCAGCAGGGTTTCAAAGGGGACTTTTTATGCATTGCCGCAATCCCCCCAAATATACAAGCAATTGCTTATGGTTTCAGGTGTCGACAAGTATTATCAAGTGGCAAAATGCTTCAGGGACGAAGATCTAAGGTCGGACCGTCAGCCTGAATTCACCCAGATAGACATGGAAATGAGTTTTGTCGATCAAGAGGATGTAATAGGAATGCTTGAAGAATTGTTCGCGAAAATTTTGAAAAAGACGAAGGGAATAGATATTAAGACGCCTTTCACGAGAATGACCTATGAAGAAGCAATGGACAAGTATGGATTCGATAAGCCGGATTTAAGATTCGACATGCCGATGGTTGACTTGACCGAAATAATGAAGGTATGCAGCTTTGAGGTTTTCCGGAATGTGGTCGATCGTGGAGGCATAGTAAAAGGCTTGTGCATCAAAGGCGGGAATGAACTTACAAGGACTCAAATAGAGCATCTTACAGAAAAAGCATTTCAATTCGGAGGCAAAGGCATGGCTTGGATTGCAATTGAGCCTGATGGAAGTTTGAGGTCTGTCCTTACCAAATATTTTTCAGAAGAAGACATGGTAAGAATCATTGCGAAATTAGAGGCCAAACCGGGAGACATGATTATTTTCAGCGCAGACGATAAAGAAAAAGCAAGAAATATTCTCGGGAGTTTAAGATTGGAAATTGCAGATATTTTGTGTTTGAGGGATAAAAACAAATTCGCTTTTGCCGTTGTAACCGATTTTCCTTTGCTGGAATGGTCAGAGGACGAAAAAAGGTACATTGCGATGCATCACCCTTTCACTATGCCCAACGATGAAGACATTGAACTTCTGAAGACAAAACCCGGGGACGTCAGGGCGAAATCCTATGATGTGGTTTTAAACGGAATAGAGCTCGGAAGCGGAAGCATAAGAATCCATCAAAGCGAAATACAGTCAAAGATATTTGAGCTTCTTGGTTTTGATCCTGCGGTTGCAAAGGAAAGATTCGGATTTCTTCTTAAGGCATTCGATTACGGAACTCCGCCTCATGGAGGATTTGCATTCGGTTTGGACAGGTTGATAATGATAATTGCGGGAGCCCCCAACATAAGGGAAGTCATAGCATTCCCCAAATTGAGGGATGCATCCTGCCCTATGGTCGATACACCTTCAAAGGTTTCCGCAAATCAGCTGATCGATCTCGACTTGCTGGTCGCGCTTTCTGAAATTAGCGATGGGGGAAGGGAAGATGCGATAGCCGAAGAAATGCTTGAGCACATCGCGAATCTTGCCAAACTCAATGTTGAAAATGATGAAAGAGCCGAGCTGGCAAAAAACCTGACAGACATAATCGCTTTTGCAAATCAATTGAATTCAGTCGAAATGGGAGATGTGGACCCTCTTTCCTATATCATTGACAACAACAATGTATTCAGAAAAGATCAAGTAAAACCTTCTTTGCCGGTAGAAGAAGTTTTAAAGAACGCTCCGGTTAAAAAGGAAAATTGTTTTTATGTTCCACAAAGCATATAGCGCAAACAGAATGCAAGGAGGGGTGAAAATGAAAATTATCGATATGGATATAATGACAATGAGAAAGGCTCTCTTGTCAAAAGAAATATCTTCAGTTGAAATAACAAAAGAGTATCTTTCACGCATAAATGAAAAGGACAGGGATATATCGGCTTATTTATATGTGGACAATTTTAAAGCATTGGAAAAATCCGAGAGGATAGATAAAAAAATATCTGACGGGTTGGATGTTGGAGTGCTTGCGGGTATTCCGATGGCTCTGAAAGACAATATTTGCACTGTCGAAATGCCGACCACCTGCGGTTCGAGAATGCTTGAAAAATATAAATCGCCGTTCAATGCAAGCGTTGTTGAAACTCTTTCGGATGCGGATGCCGTAGTGCTTGGAAAACTGAACATGGATGAGTTCGCAATGGGTTCGACCACTGAGAATTCCTATTACCAGAACACAAAGAATCCTCATGACCTTTCCAGGGTGCCGGGAGGAAGCTCGGGAGGGTCGGCGGCGGCTGTTGCATCAAAACAGGCATTGTTCGCATTGGGATCGGATACAGGAGGGTCAATAAGGCAGCCGGCTAGCTTTTGCGGAGTTTTAGGGCTCAAGCCGACGTATGGAAGGATTTCGAGGTACGGATTGATAGCTTTTGCCTCGTCTCTTGACCAAATCGGTCCTTTCGCAAGAAGCACAAGCGACCTGGCATACGTGATGAATGTCTTGTGCGGTTTTGACGAAAAGGATTCCACTTCTGTGAAAATGGAAGATGAAGATTTCATGGAATCTCTGGACAGGGATGTAAAGGGTATGAGGATAGCTTTGCCTAAGAATTACTTTGACGAGGGGATCGCCCCCGAGGTAAAAAGCGCGGTTCTGGCGGCGGCTGAAAATTTTAGAAAAATGGGAGCTTCTGTGGAAGAAGTCGAAATATCGAGCGTAAAACATGCTCTTCCCGCGTATTATATTATTTCATCTGCGGAGGCGTCGTCAAACCTTTCCCGATTTGACGGCATACAGTACGGATTCAGGCCCGAGGGGGATTTCAACCTCGATGAACTATACAAGGAAGCAAGGAGCAAAGGTTTTGGAAAAGAGGTTAAAAGAAGAATATTGCTTGGGACATACGCTTTGAGTTCGGGATACTATGATGCCTATTATAAAAAGGCGCAACAGGTAAGAAGCTTGATAAAAGCCGAGTTTGACAATTTGTTCAAGACTTTTGATCTTATCCTGTCCCCTACCGCTCCGACTGCGGCATATCCGTTTGGGTCAAAAAGTGAAAACCCGATAGAAATGTACATGGGTGACATATACACAGTCCCCGTAAATATAGCGGGCTTGCCGGGACTGTCGATGAATTGCGGATTCGATAAAGACGGCTTGCCTATCGGAATGCAGTTGATTGGAAAAGCATTTGACGAGGCGTCAATATTGCGTGCCGCTCATGCATATGAAAGAGGTGGATTTGATGAATGACGATTATGAAATTGTGATTGGCCTTGAGGTTCATGTTGAGCTGAAAACCGAAACAAAGATATTTTGCGGATGCAGAACTTCATTTGGAGCAAAGCCCAACACCCAATGTTGCCCGGTATGCCTGGGACTCCCAGGCTCACTGCCTGTTCTGAATGAACAGGTGGTGGAGTATGCTGTTCTTTCGGGATTGGCGACGAAATGCGAGATTACGAGAATTGGAAAACAGGACAGGAAAAATTATTTTTACCCCGATTCGCCCAAAGCATATCAAATTTCACAATACGACTTGCCTCTTTGCCATTCCGGCCATGTAGAGATTGAAGTCAAGGGAAAGTCAAAGCGAATTGGAATAACAAGAATTCATATCGAAGAGGATGCAGGAAAGCTTGTCCACGACTCGGAAGGCGGTTCGCTGGTTGATTACAACCGATGCGGGGTTCCGCTGATAGAAATCGTATCGGAGCCGGATATCCGTTCCGCCGAGGAGGCAAAGGCGTATGTGCAGAAGCTTCGCGCAATTCTTCTTTATGTCGGGGTTTCAGACTGCAGGATGAACGAAGGCTCACTCAGGTGCGATGTAAACCTCTCTGTAAGAAAAAAAGGCGAAAATAAGCTTGGCACACGAACGGAAATGAAAAACCTGAATTCATTCGTTTCCATTTCAAAGGCTATTGAAAACGAAACTTTGCGTCAAATCAAATTGATTGAATCGGGTGGGGCCGTAGTTCAGGAAACAAGAAGATGGGAGCAGTCGGCGGGCAAGTCGGTTTCAATGAGAACGAAGGAAGACGCACACGACTACAGATATTTTCCGGATCCCGATTTGATGCCTATAATCATCGGAGACTCTTTTGTTGAAGAAATGAGGCAATCACTGCCCGAACTTCCGGATGAACGAAAAGCCAAATATATAAAAGACTATCAGTTGACCGTATATGATGCGGAACAATTAGTATCAAGCAAATATCTTTCGGATTATTTCGACATGACCGCAAAAAAAGTCAAGTCCCCGAAGACGGCAGCAAATATACTGATGACAGACATAACAAGGCTTCTGTCAAAAGAGGGCGAAGATGCCCGGATACCTTTCACAAGTGATGATTTCGCACGGCTTGCCGACTTGATTTTCTTAGGAACAATCAATAATACGTTGGCAAAAAAAGTTATAGAAAAGATGTGGAAAGAAAATCTTTCCCCTGATTTAATAATCGAAAGAGACGATTTGCGATTGATAAAGGATGAAGACTACCTTTCAAGCCTTGCGCTTGAAACAGTCGGACAAATGCCAAAGGTCGTTGAAGACTACCTTTCAGGGAAAGAAAAGGCTCTGCAATCCCTCATAGGTCAAATAATGAGGAAGACATCCGGGAAAGCCGATCCGGGCATAGCAAAAGCGATTTTGCTAAAAACAATAGACGATTTGCATTCAAAGCAAGCCTGACAATTAGGTCTATTCAAATAAAAGGAGTCTGCCATATGGCAGACTCCTTTTGTTTTGAAATTTATGCTTTTCCGCTGCATCCCAAAACATTCTTTATTTTATGGGCGACCATTTCTTCTATGGCGGTTCTTCCCTTGCCCAGGTATTTTCTTGGATCGAAAACTTCCGGGTTTTCTACGAATGACTTTCGGATTGCGGCAGTCATTGCCAAACGCAGGTCTGTATCAATGTTTATTTTGCAAACACCCAGTTTTGACGCCTGCCTGAGCATTGGCTCGGGAACGCCCTTGGCTCCGGGAATGTTTCCGCCGAAATCGTTGCACATTTGAACAAACTCGGGAATGACAGTCGAAGAACCGTGAAGAACCAGCGGGTATTCCGGAAGCAGCCTTGTTATTGTTTCCAGACGTTCAAAATCAAGTTTGGGTTCTCCTTTGAACTTATACGCTCCATGGCTTGTTCCTATGGCTATGGCCAATGAATCAACCTTTGTCCTTTCGACAAATTCAACAGCCTCGTCCGGGTCTGTGAATGTGGCGTTTCTTCCGGATACCTTGATATTGTCTTCTATGCCTGCAAGTTTGCCCAATTCAGCCTCTACGACAACTCCTTTTTCATGGGCGTAGTCGACTACTCGTTTTGTGAGAGCTATGTTTTCCTCGAATGGATGTTTTGAACCGTCGATCATAACAGAAGTGAATCCGTCGTCTATGCATTGCTTGCAGATTTCAAAATCCTCACCATGGTCAAGATGAAGAACGATGTCGAGTCCCGTATCCTCGATTGCCGCTTCAACCAGTTTTTTAAGGTATACAGGTCGCGCATATTTTCTTGCGCCTGCAGATACCTGGAGAATCAACGGCGCATTTTCCTTTGCCGCCGCCTGTACGATCCCTTGAATTATTTCCATGTTGTTTACATTAAAGGCTCCTACGGCATATTTTTCGGAATATGCACGCTTGAACATATCGGTAGATGTAACTAAAGGCATGTCAGCCCCTCCTTTGTATGTATTGAATAGTTTTATTCCCAATGTAATTATATACCTAAGACAAAGATATTTCTACAATGCAAAGCCTAATTGTGATATATTGAAGCATATTAAACAAAGGAAGAAGAGGGAATCGGATGAAATTGCCGGAAAGATTCAAATCCAGAATAAAAAAAGACCTTGATGCGGAATATAAAGATTTTATTGGAATTTACAATGAAAAGCCGCTGCATGGAATAAGACTGAACACAATGAAAATTTCAAGGGAAGAATTCCTGGAAATATGCCCTTTCGAACTGCAGAGCGTACCATGGGACGAAAATGGATTCATATACGATATCGAAAAATGCAAGCCTTCAAAACATCCCTTTTATCACGCGGGCCTGTACTATATACAGGAACCTTCGGCAATGGCGCCTGCCAACCTTCTCAGCCCGCAACCCGGAGATGCAGTACTGGACCTATGTGCCGCTCCGGGAGGAAAGTCGGTTCAATTGTCGTCAATGATAAAGGACAAGGGGCTTTTGGTTTGCAACGACATAAACCCCAAGAGGGTCAGGGCATTGATACGAAACATGGAATGGTTTGGAATAAAGAACGTGATGATTTTGAATGAGGAACCTGCAAGAATGGCTGGAATTTGGAAGTATTCATTTGATTCTGTGCTTGTTGACGCCCCCTGTTCGGGAGAAGGGATGTTCAGAAGAGATTCAAAGGCGGCAGATAGCTGGGAACAGTATGGAGGAAAAGCCTGCACTGAAATACAAAGAGGAATAATTCGCGACGCGAGTGGAATGCTGGCTGAAAACGGCAAATTGGTTTACTCAACATGCACATTTTCAAGGAGTGAAAATGAAGAAATCGTATCTGGTTTCGTAAATGAAAACAGCGGCTTTGAAATGGGCATGATTCCAGAGGCCTGGGGTATTTCGGGCGAGTTGGCGATTGATGGAGCGGAGCCTGTTTCAGGATTTGGAAGGGTATGGCCCCACAAACACAGAGGCGAGGGCCATTTCATGGCAAAAGTTCATTGCAGAAAAACCACCGGAGCGGTACAAGTGGAATTGCACAAGGCGGGGAATGCGGAATTCGGCAGTGGGCTTGAACCTGTGAAGGATTTTATTGAAGAAAACATATCGGGTTTTGAAGATTGCATTGGGAGAATGGACATTTATGAAGGCAAAGTGTTCATACGCCCCGAAAAAAGTTTTAACCTTGCTGGTTTGAAATACATGAGAAACGGATGGTTGATCGGGGAAGTTGCAAAGGGCAGATTCATGCCTTCACAGTCGTTTGCAATGGGGCTAAAAAAACATCAGGTTTTAAATTCGGTTGATTTGAGCATAGAAGACCCGGATGTGTACAAATACCTGAAGGGAGAAACCTTGGGGGTAAAGTGCAACAAGGGCTGGAATCTTGTTTGCGTCGAAGGATATCCATTGGGATGGGGAAAAGGCCAGGGCGGTTTTTTGAAGAATATGTACAACAAGAATTGGAGAATGCAGGGGTAAATCTCCATATGGATGCAATCAAGCATTTTCACAAAATTCATCAAGCGGACAATAATTGCGCAGGACCCATGTTTTCGTATGAGTGCTGCGTAATTATTGCTTGTTTTTCTATTGACCTGTCAGTTTGTCGATTATTTCATCCAAATCCATGTCCGAACCAATTTTGAACGACCCGCTCTGGAGTTTCGAACTTAGGCCCCTCGCTTCGGTTCTGTTTATGAAATCCGTAGTGCTGTCGATAATGCCTGAATCCTTAAGTATGCCTGCTATTCTTACTCCAGTGCTTCCTGAAGGAATTTTTACTGTTGTGTAGACCACGGGTTGTTCCGGCTCGGGTTCAGGTTCGGGTTCGGGCTCGGTTATAGGTTCGGGCTCTTCCGCAGGGTTTTCAATGACGTTTGGTTCTGCTTGCCCGGTTTGATTTTGTTCAGCTTCTGTTTCGGCAGGCTGGAACGAAGACAATTGCTCTTGACTTGCAGGAATATTGGCGCTTGCTTCAAAAGACCCTGCAAATTTCCAAGAAATAACAGTCGCCATTATTGCTATTATAAAAAGAGCGAGCAAGATGTCGCTTATGTCATATAAGAAATCTTTTAATTTTTCCATGTATTCTACCGCCTTTCAAAAATTAGAATAACATAGTTGCCGCTTCTTATACATAGCTGTCCATCAATTGTAATAAAAAATTATTATTAAAGTATTTTTTATATAAAAAAAATATTATACTATAGAAGAAAGAAACTCATAAAAAGAGGATGTGCTGAATTGAAGGAAATAATTGTTCAGGAAGATGAAAGAGACCAAAGGATAGACCGTTTTTTGCTTAAATTGTTTAAAAACACGACAAGAGGCAATATATATAAACTTTTAAGGAAAAAAGTGATAAAACTTAACGGAAGAAAGGCGAAACCCGAGGAATTCATAAAGGAAGGAGACTCAATACAAATATTTTTAGCCGAGGAAACGTTGAATTCGTTTGTAGTAAAAGAGAAAAAAAGCGACGCAGTTTCTTCCGGGCTTGATATTGTTTATGAGGATGAAAACATATTGGTTTTGAATAAACCGAGAGGACTTCTGACGCATCCGGACAGCAAGGAATATGCAAACACTTTGTCAAGCAAGGTTATTGTCTACCTTGAAGAATGCTGTTCAAGAACTTTCAAACCGGCTCCTGTTCAAAGGCTTGACAAGAACACAAGCGGAATAGTCCTTTTCGGAAAAACTTATGACGCAATGAAAAAATACAATGCGTTGATGAGAAAAAGAGCCTTTAGAAAATACTACCTTGCTGTTGTAGAGGGCCAAGTCCCCTCTTCCGGTGAAGTTGTCGGGTATTTGGAAAAGGACAACTCCAGAAACAGGGTTGCTTTGACTTCGGATAGGCGGAATCCGGACGCAAAAAAAGTCCATACGAAATACAAGCCGCTAAAAGGATTTGAAGGATATACGCTTATGGAAATAGAACTACTCACAGGAAGGGCCCATCAAATAAGGGTTTCCATGGCATCGATAGGACATCCTATAGTAGGAGACACTAAATACGGAGGTTCAAAAAAATACGGAGTTTCGACACAGCTGCTCCATGCCTACAAAATGATAGTTGAAGATCAGACATTTGAATGTGAAAACAAGGAACTTAATTCTTTTATAAAAAAACTGGAGAAAAAGAAAGGAAACAAATAAATGGCACATGAAATTATGGAATGGGTCAAGACAATATTGTTGTCGGTAGCCATTGCATTTATAATAACGCTTTTTGTAAGGCCCACACTTGTAAAGGGATACTCAATGTATCCGACTCTTGAGCCGAACAATTATCTGGTTATAAACAAAATCCCGTATACCTTGGGGGAACCATCCAGAGGAGACATAGTGGTTTTCAAATCACATCTGCTGACAGATGACGGAAGAGAAAAAGACCTGATCAAAAGGGTCATAGCGGTTCCGGGCGACCATTTGAAAATTGACAGCGGCAGGGTTTATGTAAATGACGTGGAGCTTGACGAATCATATATCAACGGCAGCTTCACAAGAGGAGACTTGGACATAACAGTGCCTGATGAAAAGATTTTTGTTATGGGTGACAATCGAGAAAAGAGTTTGGACAGCAGGGATTCGAGGGTTGGACCTGTCAACCTCGGGATGATTCGTGGAAAGGTCATTGTTAGGCTTTTTCCATTCGACGAAATTGGCAGTGTTGATTAAGGGAGGTTCTTGATGAATACGGTAAAGGTTTATTTCAATGGCGAGATGCATGAATTTGAAGAAGGAACCAAATTGATTGAAATGATACCGCATTTGGGTTATTTTGATTACAAACCGCTTGCTGCAAGAGTCAATAATCATTTTAGGGATCTTAATTATCCAATCAATCATGATTCCAATGTGGAATTTGCTGACTTGCGGGATTCCGACGGACAAAAGGTATACCAACGGAGCCTAAGTTTTGTTTTCATAAGGGCGGCAAGGGAAATAGTCGATGACGCCAAGGTTTTCATTGAGCATTCTTTGGGCAAAGGAATATACTGCGAGATAAAGACAAAAGAGACTTTGGATGAATCCACAATAGAAAAAATTAAAATCAGAATGAGGGAAATAGTAGATGGCAAAGAGCCTTTCACCCTTTCCGTAATAACTAAAAGCGAAGCTGTGAATCTGTTTAAAAACAACGGAATGAATGACAAAAAGGAACTTTTCGAGTATTCTCTTGAAAATGAAGTCAGCGTTTATAAATGCGGTTGGCTTTTGGATTATTTTTACGGATATATGGTTCCAGATACAGGGTATCTTGAACTTTTCGATTTGTTTAAATATAGAAAAGGTCTTGTGCTCCAATTGCCGGACAGGGATGATCCGTCAGTGATGACAGCGTTTGGAGACCATGACAAATTGGCGGCTATATTTGACGAAACTGAAGCATGGGGAGACATACTGGAAATAGCGAATGTGGCAAACCTGAATGGAATGATAAAAAACGGCAAAAGCGGTGAAATAATTCATATTTCTGAAGCATTGCATGAGAAAAAAATAGCGAACATAGCCGATACAATAGACGGCAGAAATGCCCGCGTCATAATGATTGCCGGACCGTCTTCTTCAGGCAAGACCACTTTTGCCGAAAGACTTTATATTCAGCTTAGGGTATTGGGATTGAAACCGATTACGCTATCGACTGACGACTATTTTGTTGACCGTGAGAAAACTCCAAAAAAAGCCGACGGCTCATACGACTTTGAATCCATCGATGCATTGGATATCAAAGGCTTCAATGCTGATTTGAAAAAATTGTTGAATGGAGAATTCGTAAGGTTGCCCAAATTTGATTTCATGAGCGGGAAAAGGCAGTATCCGAACAAGGAATTGAAAATTGGGGAGAATCAACCTATCATTGTTGAAGGAATACACGGATTGAACGGCTTGCTTTTACCCGACATACCGAACGATAAAGTTTTTAAAATATATATAAGCGCTTTGACGCAGTTGAATATCGACAACCACAACAGGGTGAGGACTACGGATGCAAGGCTGATTCGGCGAATAGTCCGCGACAGCAGCTACAGGGGGCACGATGCGGTCAAGACCATTGCCATGTGGAAAAATGTGAGAGACGGAGAAGAGAACAACATATTCCCGTTTCAAGAAGATGCCGACATAATGTTCAATTCTGCATTGGCATATGAACTGGCAGTACTCAAGAAACATGTCGAACCGCTTCTAAGGGAAATTGACGACAGCAAAAGGGAATATGCGGAAGCCCGCAGACTGTTGAAATTGTTGAGTAATTTCATCTCCATAGACAACGAGTGCCATATTTTGAAAAATTCTATTCTAAGGGAATTCATTGGGGGAAGTTGCCATATTTAGAAGATAAGAAGGGGTAGGTTATGGATAAAAGCGGTTTTAAGGGCGTCAAATTCGAAAATCGCATGATAGTCGCGTATGCTGTATTCTTCGCAATTCTAATAAATTCATATAAACTTATGCTGATGAGGATAGGTATGGGTGAAAGCCTGTTTGGACAAATGAACCAGGATACTTTGTTGACATGGTATCTTGTTTTGGAATTTTTGGGGATAGCGATTTCATTGATGATTTGTGCAAATGCTTATTATTCATTCTTGCAAATGAGAAGAATCAGGCTTGTTTACGTTTATTCCGGGTTTCTTTCTATGGCCGTCATGGATTTTTTCCATGTTGTTTCATATGCCGGATCAACAGGCTTGTTTGAGAACTCTTCTCCGTATTCAAGCATTACATATTGGATATTCGGAAAGCTGCTTTTTTTCATATTCATGGCAATTACATCGTTTCTGCCTTTAAAAAGGAAATCAACTAAAAAAATATATGTTTTAAATAGTGCTTTGCTGGCAATGCTTATAGCGGTATTCTTTCTGATTCATTCTGGTGCGGCAGTTGTGGATTCAAGGTCAAGATTTGTTTTTGTCGGAATCATCATAATTGCCATTCAAATAATTACGGCCTATAATTTCACTAAAACGGGAGTGAAATTGAAAAACTGGTTTTTCATAATATTTGCATTTGGAATATTGATGTTTTTTTTCAATGAAGTTATTTTTGTTGTCAGAGGGCAAAACTACGGGGTTGTAAGCATTTATGCCAACATCATAAAGATAATTGCCCTTTTGTTTATGTTCAAGGCTTTGTTCAGCTACAATATAAATTCGCCATGGGTGCAAATGATGGAAGCTCAGGAACGCATAAAAAAATATGCTTCCGATCTGGAGAATGTCATAGACAAGAAAACTCAAAAGATTAATGAAGCAAACAAGAACATAATGAAGGAAATAAAGTATGCAAGAGACATCCAGCAATCATTGCTTCCCAAAAGAGACTTGATTATCAGAGATACAAGGTTTGTATCAAGATATATGCCATGTGAGAATTTGAGCGGCGACTATTTCGACATATTCAAAGTGGACGATGAAAACGTAGGCATGTATATATTGGATGTTTCGGGACATGGAGTTTCTGCGGCTCTAATGACAATGTTTTGCATAAATACGGTCAAATCGACAGAAAGGCTCATAAACAGATACAGGGGGCTTAAGCCGCATAGAAATCTGACCCATTTTTATGAATCATTCAACAAAATGAGTTTTCCTCCCGCCATGCATATGGTAATATTCTTCGCGACATATAATTTCAAGAGCAAGGTGTTGACTTACAGTTCGGGAGGTATGAACTGCTTTCCGATTTTGATAAAGAAAGAGGGAGGTCACGCGTTCCTTGATAAAAGCAAAGGGTTTCCGATCTGTCAATGCAGCGATTTCTATACGCCTGAGTATTACAGCAGCAGCATAAATCTTCACAAGGGGGACAGGATCGTATTTTATACTGACGGATTGGTTGACCAAAAGAAAAATGGCGTTTTTGGACAGGATGACTTGATAGACTTGATGGAATCCAATCGCCATAAGGACCTGGAGACTGTTGACAGGTACATTGCGGAAAAAATGGAAGAAAACGGAGGCAGGTTTGAAGACGATATAACATATTTCATAATGGAAATCATTTAAAAGGAGAATGATGGGAATGAAAGAAGTGATAGTACTGCATGAACTCGAACAGATCAAAGCGGTATCCAATTCCTACAGAATTCAAGTCATAAAAGCCTTTGATGGAGACCTTGCCACGGCAAAGACGATCGCCGATAAAATGGGAGAGCCCCATGCAAAAGTGAATTATCATATCAAGGAGTTGTTGAATGTAGGGGTTCTTGAACTGGTGGAAGAGAAAGTCAGGCTTGGAATAGTTGAAAAATTCTATAAGCCGTCAGCAAAAGTTTTCATTGTGGACAGGAATATATTGAACAGAGACGAGGATTGCTTGGGTGAGTCATTGGATGCAAGCTGCATGGGCATATTCGAGGGTGTATCCAAAGAATTCTACAAAGCAATTGAAAACGAAAATATTTTGAACGATGAAACATTTTTGATAAAGCACAACGATTGCTATTTGACAAAAGAAGAAGCCGGATTGTTGCATGAACAGGTCCAACGCTACATAAAAAATTTCATTGACGAAAGAAAGGAAAACGGATACGGAGAAACAAGACGTTATTCAATATCCACACTTGCTTTTCCCAAATAGGAGTTTTTAAATGAACTTGGGGGTTTCCATGAATCGGATACGTGAGTTTATGAAAGAAAAAGATATAAGCCATTACGGTTTGATAAGACCCGAAATAATCCAATATGGAAAAAAGCTGTTGGAGAATCAAATATGCCGCGACGGTTATTCGGAATTTGCAGAAAACGATTTAAACAGACGCATTGATGCGAGTGCAATACTGTCGGGGACATGCGGCATATTGGTGGTTCTTTTTCCTTACGAAATGAGAAGCGATGTTAAAAGAAGCGACTCCTATGGCGTCGCTTCTTTTGCGGAAGGCTTGGATTATCACATTAAAAACAGCAAAACATTGAAAGAATTGGCCGAGAGCCTGGAACTTGCATCAGATGATTACAGAATACATATAGACAATGGACCGATGGTTGACAGGTATTTGGCATACTGTGCCGGTCTGGGATGGTATGGAAAGAACTGTCTTCTTATTAACGCGGAATTGGGTTCTTCATTCACAATCGGCTCGCTTTTCATGAAAAAAAATTTTGATGAAGGTGACTACTGCAACATGACGAAAATGGATGGATGCGGAGAATGCGAATTGTGTTTGAAATCCTGCCCTAATGGGGCAATAAAGCATGGATACAGAATAGACAGCAAAGTGTGTCTTTCCGAAAGATTGCAATCCAAAAAAAAGATTCCGTATGATATGCGTGAAAAGATAATGAGGGGAGCCTATGGCTGTGACATCTGCCAGGAAGTCTGTCCTTACAATAAAAGAGAAGCAAAACCGCAAGCGAGCCGGATGAACATATATGAAGATTTGAAACTCGGCAAAAAAAGATTTATTGAAAAGTACGGCAAAAAGGCATTCGCGTGGAGAGGAAATTCCATACATAGGAGAAATCTTCTCATATTGCTCGGAAACAAATTCAGTGGTACTTGCGACGACATACCTTACCAAGCGGCATTGGAATTTGCTTATTCCAGTTCGGACATGCTGGCTGCCTGTTCATGGTGGGCCATGTTAAGAATCGACAGGACAAGGGCAAGTGAATGGATAAGAAAAAGGCTGCTTGTTGAAAATGACGAATTGCGGGTGAATGAAATGAATGAACTAATTAGTCATTATTGTGATGAAAACTGAAAGTGTATGTGGTATATTAACATAAAAGGCTATAATGACTAAAGTGTGTCAGCTGGGTGAACAAATACATAAAGGAGGGGCATATGAGCAACGTACACGAGTTGGGATTTCTTAAGGAGAAAATACAGGAACTCAAGGACCAGGGAGTATACAGAAAGTTGCCAGTTTTAAGTACGGAGAACGGACCGGAAATAATCATTAATGGGAAAAGCGCGATTAATTTGTCTTCCAACAACTATTTAGGTTTTGCCGGCCATCCAAGATTGAAGAAAGCTGCCATAGAAGCAGTTGAAAAATATGGGGCGGGCTCAGGAGCCGTAAGGACTATTGTCGGCAACATGGACATACATGAGGAAATGGAGAAGGCTATAGCCGAATTCAAAAGGGAAGAGGCGGCAATGGTTTATCAGTCCGGTTTCAATTGCAATGCCGGAACCATACAGGCAGTTGTAGGCAAAGGGGATCTGATAGTATCGGATGAGTTGAATCATGCGAGCATAATTGACGGGAGCCGTCTTTCAAGGGCCGACAAAACAATTTACAAGCACAGCGATATGGACAGCCTGGAAGAGGTTCTTAGAATCAACAGGGACAAATACAAGAACATACTGGTTATTACCGACGGAGTCTTCAGTATGGACGGAGACGTGGCAAACCTTCCGGGCATAGTCGAATTGGCCGAGAAATTTGAGGCGATGACTTATGTTGATGATGCCCACGGTTCGGGTGTCCTTGGAGAGAATGGGAGAGGGACAGTCGACCATTTCAACATGCATGGAAGAATTGACTTCAGCATTGGGACCCTTTCCAAAGCGATTGGAGTAATTGGAGGATATGTCGCGGGAAGCGATACGATGAAAGAATGGTTAAGCCATAGGGGAAGACCCATATTGTTCAGCACATCGTTGCCGCCTGCAGCAGTCGGAGCAATTATTGAGGCTTTTAAAATATTGAATGAAACTACTGAATATACAGACAAGCTTTGGTCAAACGCGAAGTTTTTCAAGGAAAAGCTCGGAAAGCTTGGCTTCAATACCGGCAACAGCCAGACACCGATCACCCCGGTAATAATCGGAGACGAGTCAAAGACAATGGAATTTTCCAGAAGACTCATGGAAAAGGGTGTTTTCGCTTCCGGTATCGTATTCCCGACAGTTCCGGTGGGTACAGGAAGAGTAAGATGCATGGTTACCGCCGCACATACGGAAGACCAGCTTGAAAGGGCTGTAAAAGCGTTTGAAGAAGCCGGAAAAGAATTGGGTATTTTGTAAAAGAGGACGATGAACATAGTATGGATAAAAGGACACCTGAAAAGGTGTCCTTTTGATTGACAAAAGCCAATACATGGAATAGTATGAGAGTACTGACCGGTCGGTCGGAAATTAATTCGGAGGTAAGTACATGAAAATAAATAGGACGATTTCAGGAGCAATTGTTCTGACCATATTAGTTGCATCGTTGACTGCTTGCGGTGGAAACAATCAGGAAACAATTGAAGCGGAACAGGAAAAATCAATCCCGGTTGTAGTTTCTAAGGCTATGAAGGGGAATATATCGCAGGATGTTGTTATTTCGGGACAATTAAAGGCTGAGAATGAAATTTCAATCATCCCCAAAATTGCAGGGGTTGCGGATGTCTTGAGTTTGAATGTGGAATTGGGCGACTATGTGGAAAAAGGGGATTTGCTTTTCACTCTTGACAATGGGACATTGAGTTCTTCGATAAAGGATTCATTATTGGCATATGAAACCGCGAAAAACAATTTTGACAGAATTAAAAAGTTGTACGAGGAGGGAGCTGTTTCCAGGCAGCAGTATGAACAGGCTCAATTGTCGGTTTCAGACACACAGATAAAAGCCCTTCAAAACCAAATGAGCGATTCTTATGTCAAAGCTCCGATATCCGGTGTAGTGTCTGCCTTGAATATTGAGAAAAACGGTCTTGCTGTTTCAGGACAGCCTTCTGCAGTTATAACCGACATAAGCGTTTTGCAAATTGAAGCGGATATAACGGAAAAATTGATTAACAAGGTTTTTGTCGGCAAGAATGTTCAGCTGATGATCCCGGTAATATCAGATGAAAAGCTCGATGCCAAGGTCAGTCTTGTCAATCCGGTGCCGAATGCCTTGACAAACCTGTACAAGATGAAAATTCAGGTTGTCAATTACAATGATTTGCTTAAACCCGGAATGATTGCCCAAATATATTTCGCAATAGACGAAAGCAAGGATGTATTCATGCTACCTATCGATGCGGTCATACAAGAAGGAACCGAGTATTTTGTATATATTGTTGAAGAAGGCAAGGCTGTCCGCAAAACGGTCAAGGTTGATGTTGACAATGGAGAGTATATCGAAATTGTTTCCGGCATAAAAGAGGATGACGACGTGATTGTAAGCGGACAGGAATTTGTAAAGGACATGGTTTCTGTTCGAATCATAAGGGGTGAATAGGATGAGAATATCGAATTTATCCGTAAGAAGGCCTGTATCCGTAATAATGATGATGCTTATTGTGGTGTCTCTCGGATTTGTGTCACTAAGCAAACTTTCGATAGACTTGTATCCGGATATTGAAGTGCCGGTTGCCCTTGTAATCACAAACTATTCAGGAGTGGGACCCCAGGAGATCGAATCCCTGGTTACAGTGCCTGTAGAGGAGTCGATGGCGACCGTAAACAATGTCGACAGAATAAGTTCAAGTTCCAGTGAAGGGAGCTCGGTTGTCGTTTTGGAGTTTGATTATGGCGCCGACATGGATGCGGGGACAATGCAGATGAGGGAAAAGCTTGACTTGATCAGAGATTTTCTGCCTTCTGACGCGAGCAGCCCATTTGTGTTTAAAATTGATCCAAACGCCATGCCGATAATCATTTCCGGACTAAGCAGCGACAGGGGAATAGGGGAAATACAGGACATAGCGGAAAACAAGCTCAAGAGCCGTCTGGAGAGGATCGAAGGGGTTGCATCAGTCGATATATCGGGCGGATATGAGGACATGGTTAGGATATTGGTGAATCCCTTGGAGCTTGACAAATACGGATTGAGCATGACCGGGCTTTCCAACAGCCTTAAGATGGAGAATCTCAACCTTCCAGGGGGATCGGTTAAGAAAGGCGATAAAAATCTGCTGGTCCGTTCGATTGGGGAGTTCGAGTCTGTAAAGGAAATTTCCGACACCCCTATTGTATTGGCGAATGGCGGAAGAATACAATTAAGCGATGTGGCTGAAGTATCTCTGATTCCAAAAGAAATAACGAGAATCAATGAGCTTGACGGCAAGCAGAGCGTCAGCATAAATGTATTCAAGCAGTCAGGATACAATACTGTTGATGTGGCCGACAAAGTCAATGCCGAACTTGCCAAGCTTGAAAAAGAAGTGGATGGAGTCAAAATAGAAAATGTTTTCGACCAATCGACATATATAAAAAAATCCATACAAAACGTATCTAAAAGCGGTCTTATTGGAGGAGCTCTCGCCATATTGGTGCTTTATCTTTTCCTTAGGAACATAAGGTCGACATTCATAATAGGCATATCAATACCTGTTTCGATAATTGCAACATTCTCACTCATATTCTTTTCAGGAATAACATTGAATCTAATGACACTTGGGGGACTCGCTCTCGGGATGGGGATGCTTGTCGACAACTCTATAGTTGTTCTGGAAAACATTTACCGGTTCAGGCAGGCGGGATACTCAAGAATAGAGGCTGCAAAAGAAGGGGCCGGCGAAGTTGGAATGGCTGTTATGGCATCCACATTGACAACAGTAGCCGTTTTTCTCCCCATAGTGTTTGTTGAAGGGATAACATCAATTATTTTCAGGGAATTGGCGCTGACAATTACTTTTGCGCTGCTAAGCTCCTTGGTGATCGCTTTGACGGTTGTGCCTATGATGTCTTCAAAGATACTCAGGGTAACATGTTCTGAAAAAAGAAAAGTGAAGAGCCGTACAAAGATCTTTAAAATGTTCGACGACACTTTTTCGGCTGTAGAGGGAAAATACAAAATTCTTCTTGAAAAAGCCATCGGGCACAAGCTTTTGACGATTGCTGTCGCACTGGTTATTTTCATTAGTTCCATTTTTGCAGTGGCTCAAGTAGGGGCGGAGTTCCTTCCAAGCACGGACGAGGGAAGAATAAGTATAAATGTTGAACTCCCGACCGGAGCAAAACTCGAAAAAACCAGGAATTATGTCGATGAAATTGAAGAATTGATAAATGACATACCCGAATTAGATACTGTATTCGCTTCAATCGGAGGAGGAAATTCATTCATTTCGAGCGGAAGCCAGAGCAATGCGGCATCGCTTGATTTGGCGCTTGTCAGTCTTGCGGAAAGAGAAAGAAGCAGCAAGTATGTTGCTGACGATATAAGAAAAAGGCTTTCCGACATTGCTGGAGCGGATATTCAAGTACAGGCTGTTTCAAATCAAACCGGTGGCCCGGGAATGGGATCCACACCAATCAGCATTAGGATACAGGGGGATGAACTGGATGTTCTTGAGGGAATTTCACAGGATTTCATCGATATATTGAATTCCGTGCAGGGCACGAGGGAAGTTTCTTCAAGCTTCGATGAAGGGCTTCCTGAAATACAGGTCAAGATAAAACGCGACATAGCTTCGCAATACGGAATCACATCCTACCAGATTGCACAGACGGTAAGAGACAATTTGTCCGGAGTCAGCTCCACAAAATACAAGGTTGGCGGAAATGAAATTGATGTAATGATTGAAGCTGTTGACTATTTGAAGGATGATATTAATAATTTCAGATATTTGCAAATTAAAAGCCCTATGGGCATAAGTGTTCCGCTTGAACAAATTGCGGATATTTATGAAACCAAGGGTCCTGTAAGCATAAGCAGGATTGGACAGGTTAGGACGGTAACGGTCACTTCAGATATAATTGGAAGGGATTTGGCGAGCATTGTTTCTGACATCGAAGCCCAAACTGACAATTATTACTTGGAAGACGGATACAGTTTTGAAATAGGGGGAGAAAACGAAGATCTTGTCGAGTCTTTCAAGAGCCTTTTCCTGGCGCTCATATTGGCCGTGTTCCTGGTGTATATGATTCTCGCGTCTCAATTCGAGTCCCTGCTTTATCCTTTCATAATAATGTTTACGGTTCCGCTCGCATTTTCAGGAGGAGCTTTCGGATTGTTTTTTACCGGCAGAACGCTCAGTGTTCCGTCAGTGATAGGGATTCTCATGTTGGCTGGAATAGTCGTAAACAACGCCATAGTCCTTATAGATTATGTCAATATACTGAGACGAAAGGGACACGACGTTGTTGAAGCAATTCTGATGGCGGGACCCACGAGGCTGAGGCCGATACTCATGACCTCTCTGACTACAATATTAGCGCTTATGCCTATTGCATTGGGCACGGGCGAAGGGGCGGAGATTCAATCCCCTTTGGCTACGGTAGTAATAGGCGGTTTGCTTCTTTCCACACTATTGACACTTGTTCTCATTCCGGTTGTGTATCTTGTAATGGACGGGCTTTCAACGAGAACAAAAAAATGGATTAAAAGAGGAAAACACAAGGAGGAACCTTGTGGTGAATAGGAATGGAAAGAGTGAAAAGATTCTTAAGGCGGCATTGAACGCCTTTTCCAAAAAAGGATACCATGATACCAGAATGGAAAACATTGCAAAAATCGCCGGTGTAGGCAAAGGCACTCTTTACGAATATTTTTCAAACAAGGAAGAACTTTTCAAGGAATCGCTTGAATATGCGACAAGAATATATTTTGACGACATAAGCAAAGCGGTTGAAGAAGGAGAGAGTGTGGAGGAGAAAATCCTTGGAATATTAAAAGTCGAGTGCAGTACAAAAAAGAAATATGACAATTTTGCATTCACTTTCTTGAGGGAATCCGCCAACATTGAGATGGATTTTAAAAAATTCATTTACAGGATAAGGGAAATCAAGATAGAGCTGTACAGCAAGATAATAGAAAATGCAGTGGGCGAAGGCGTCTATTGCGAGGATTTGGATGTTGATTTGGCGGCTACTATTTTATTGGGGGCTTTGAACCAGGTGCAATTCAAGAATTTTTACCATGGCTTGAATGATTTTTCGATTGATGATACGAGAAATACATTGAAAATACTTGACCATGGATTTAAAAAGAAGCAGTTTTCATAAATGCTTCTTTTTTTTATCTCCTCCATAATATATTATTAAATAGGGTGGTTTTGATGTTGATTGGAACTTGCATTGTTGATATGAGGCTGAAAGGCGTGAAGACGCTTAAAAACAAAAGAAGCATAATGAAGAAACTCATCAACAGGATCAGGAAAAATTTCAATGTTGCAATAGCGGAAGTTGGCAAACAAGACATTGTCGACAGGGCAGAGATAGGATTCTGTGTTGTGTCTACAAAAAGAAGCCATGTGGACAGTCAAATTGACAATATTTTCAATGACATGGAATATTATGGAGAGCCGGACATTGAAATAATAAATTTTGAAAAGGAAATATACTGATGGTGGAAAAATTGTCTAAAGAGATGGATTCCAAGGATATTAAAAGAGTCATTGAAAAAATGAGAAGTGTCTACAATGATGCTAAACCCGGATTGAATTATGAAAATCCGTTTGAGTTGTTGATCTCAACAATTCTTTCGGCGCAGTGTACCGATGCAAGGGTAAATAAAGTGACAAGGGTTCTTTTTGAGAAGGCGAGGACGCCGCAGAAAATTTCATTGATGAGTGAATCGGAATTGTCTGAAATAATTAAAAGCTGTGGATTGTACAGAATGAAATCGAAAAATATCTTGGGCACATGCAATTTGCTTATTTCCGATTATGATGGAAATGTGCCGAATACCCGTGCTGAATTGATCAAACTCCCGGGTGTGGGAAGAAAGACGGCCAATGTAGTCTTAAGCCATGCTTTCGGGAAACCTGCGATTGCGGTGGACACTCATGTGCAGAGGGTTTCAAACCGGATAGGCCTTGCTGCTTCCAACAATCCGCAAAAGACTGAATTGCAGCTAATGGGAAAAATAGAAGAAAAGGATTGGGGGGATGCGCATTTATGGCTAATAAACCATGGAAGGAAGATTTGCACAGCGAGGAAACCGAAATGCAATATATGCCCAATCAATAAAGAGTGCCTTTATTTCAATAATAAGTTGAACACAAAGTAGCTTGAATATATAATAGGGGTTGCGTGTGGATTACTATGTTGCAACCGGAGGTAACAATGATTTTAAAAGCAATAATACTGGGAATAATAGAGGGATTGACAGAATTTTTACCGATATCTTCAACGGGCCATTTGATTATAGCAAACAGATTTCTTGATTTTGAAGGATCTTTTGCAAACACATTCGATGTCGTAATCCAAGTCGGTGCGATACTTGCGGTAGTTCTCTACTTCAGGGGGAGATTGGTTCCGGACTTTCGCAACAAAGAAGATTTCAACCGGAAGATAAGGCTTTGGTCCAAAGTGTTGACGGGCGTCATTCCAGCAGTGATTCTCGGGGTTCTTTTTGAGGATATTATCGACAAGTATCTGTTCAATACGACTACTGTAGCCTTGGCATTGATTACGGGAGCGTTTCTGCTTCTTTATTTTGAAAACAGGAATCATGTTGTGAAAGTTGAAAATGAAGATGAATTGACATATATGCAGGCATTTATTGTAGGGCTTGTACAGTGCCTGGCTTTGGTTCCCGGCATGTCGCGGTCGGCATCAACAATAGTAGGGGGCTTGGGGATTGGATTTGGAAGAAAGCTTGCCGCTGAATTTTCGTTTTTCCTTGCCGTCCCGACTTTGTTCGGCGCGTCCTTCTATAAGATGGCAAAAAGCGGTTTGAATATAAACGGCGGGCAATGGGGTATACTAGCGGTAGGGACGCTGGTATCCTTTATAGTTGCATATATTGTAATTGCAGCATTCATGAATTATATAAAGAAACACAGCTTTAATTTGTTCGCATATTATAGAATTGTTTTGGGGGTATTGGTTTTATACATTTTCAAATGATCTTAGGAGGATAAGATGGAAATAATTATTGGACTGATCGGCGGCCTTGGACTTTTCCTGTACGGTATGAATGTAATGGGTACGGGATTGGAAAAAACTGCCGGAGACAGAATGAAAAGAATCATAGAGATATTGACGAACAATAAATTCATGGCTGTGTTGGTAGGCGCTTTTGTGACTGCAATAGTACAAAGCTCTAGCGCAACAACCGTTATGGTGGTGGGTTTTGTAAATGCGGGAATAATGAGTCTTACACAAGCCGTAGGAATAATCATGGGTGCAAATATAGGTACAACCGTAACGGCACAGATTGTTTCCATCGATTTGTCTTACATTGCGCCGCTCGCCATAGGAATAGGAGTAATAATCTGGATTTTCGCAAAGAATAGAAGAATAAAAAATATTGCAGAGATTCTTATCGGATTCGGAATACTTTTCATAGGAATGGATTTCATGAAGGATGCAGTAAAGCCGCTAAGGGAATTTGAAGGATTCAGGAACATGCTTTTAAGCTTTGGGGACAAGAATTTAATGAGCATTGTTTTGGCTATATTCACCGGATTTGCCATAACGGCAATAGTACAAAGCTCGAGTGCCACTACGGGTATTCTTATAGCCTTGGCAAGTGAAGGGCTTTTGCCCATAGAGTCGGCTTTTCCGATTTTGCTGGGGACAAACATCGGCACATGCGTAACAGCTATGCTTTCTAGCGTGGGAGCCAATAAAACAGCCAAAAGAGCGGCTCTCGTGCATTTGATGTTCAACGTTATTGGAACTGCAGTTTTCGTTATTTTCTTCACCGGGCCCACAATAGCTGCGGTAGTTAAAATATCACCCGGAAACTCGGCAAGGCAATTGGCCAATGCCCATACATTTTTCAATATAACAAACACGGTTCTTTTATTGCCGTTTTCGGCTTTATTGGTCAATATAGCACAGAAAATCATTCCATATCACGAGGATGAAGAAAAAGAGATTGAAGGAATCAAATATCTTGACGACCGTATCCTTGAAACCCCGTCAATTGCTCTGATACAAGTAATAAAGGAAGTTCTTCACATGAGCAACCTCACCAGATACTCCTATGAAAATGCCATAGACTCCCTTATAAACCAAAATGAAAAAAGCATAAATAATACTTTCCGGATAGAGAAGAAAATAAACGAGATGGAAAGGCGCATATCGTCATATCTTGTAAAATTGTCAAACAGGGAAGTTTCCAACATTCAACGCGAAATAATCACAGGACTTTTCAACACGATAAATGATATAGAAAGAATTGGAGACCATGCGGAAAACATTGCCGAGCTGGCGGAAGTCTGCATTGAAAGCCGGTTGATTTTTTCAGACAAGGCAAAAGAAGAATTGCAATTCATGTCTGACAGGGTAATGAAATCATACATGCAGTCCATGACAGCCATGAAGACGGGTGAAATGGATTTGGCGGAAAGAGTAATCCAAAGAGAGGACGAAATTGACCGTATGGAAAAAGATCTCAGGAGAAGCCACATAGACAGGTTGAATCAAGGCATGTGCGTTACAAGCGCAGGCGTGATATTCCTTGACGCCATCAGCAATCTTGAAAGAATGGGAGACCATGCATCGAATATTGCCTGGTCGGTTATAGATGCAGGCAGACTTCATTACTTTAAAAGGGCTTAGGGAAAAGAAGGGATCATAAATGAACATTGTTTTATTCCAGCCGGACATACCACAGAATACGGGCAATATTGCAAGAACATGCGCCGTTACAGGGAACAAGCTTCACATAATAAAGCCTTGCGGTTTCAATTTGGATGACAAGACGGTAAAAAGAGCGGGTTTGGACTATTGGCCTCTTTTGTCAAAAGAAATCCATGAGTCTCTTGACGACTTTCTTGACAAGTATGGAGACAGGAATATCTGCCTGATAACAACCAAGGGCGATAAAAACTATGACCAAATACCTTTTGAACCGGAAACTTTCGTTTTATTCGGACGGGAAACTTCAGGTTTGCCGGAAAAGATTCATGAAATGTATTCCCAAAATCGTTACAGAATACCCATGAAAGCAGTTGAGGGAGCAAGGTCTTTGAATCTTTCGAATTCAGTAGCCATTGTGTTGTACGAGGGAATGAGAAAAAACGGATTTATTGGGTTTGAGTAAATATTTTGTTTTTCTGCTACAAAAATAAAAAATCATTAAAATGAAAATATTGTTGAATATTTAACAGACTTTGTATATAATAGTCATAGACAGAACAAATAGTTTGAAACGGAACATAAAATATTCCTATCATAATTTAATAAATCGATTTGGATGAACTTTGCGGGAGAGAGTTCGAAAGGACCGCCGAAGGAAAAAGTTTCAACGTTGCCGTTTGAAACAAAATTCTCAGGCAAAAGAACCGTACAGGGACAAGTCTCTGAAAAGCTTGAATTTTGAGCACCGAAGGGGCAATTTTTATGGAGACATAAAGAGAAACTCTCAGGTCTTATGACAGAGAAGCAGTGGGCTATTAAGAATTCCTATTGCTTTTTTTTATTGTCAAAATCCTGGAAGAAAGAACCGGAGGGAATACATAATGATACTGATTACCAACAATCAAAGGGTAGCGGAAACATTCGGAGACAATATTGATTTACATTTCATGCCTGAAAAAACTTATCAGGAAATCCTTCTTTATACAAGGGATAGAATCCATGAGGGATACAAACTCCTTTCGCATCCATTGTCGGGAAGCGTAAAGCCAAACGAAACTCCATTCAAATCAATTTTAATCAGTGAAAAACAGCAGACCTTGGATTATGACTCTCTTGTCATAATTGAAGACAGCCTTGCGACTGTAAGAAAATTCAACAATAACAAAATAACACCAAAGTGGACAGAGTCGATACTCGATGATTTTCGGGTTATAGACCTTTCGCTTATTAAGGGTGCTATAGAAGGAAATCAATAAACAGACCAGGAGGAGACGAGAATATGGAAAATTTATACGATGTAGTAATCATAGGGGCAGGACCGGCGGGCTTGGCTGCAGGGCTATATTCTGCAAGGGCAAAGATGAAGACTTTGATTCTTGAGAAGGACAAAGCGGGAGGCCAAATTGTAACGACAAATGAAGTTGCAAACTACCCGGGTTCCATCGATGATGCAACCGGACCAAGCCTCGTTGCCAGAATGGTTGAACAGGCTGAAAGTTTTGGAGCTGAAAGAAAGAAAGATGAAATAGTCAAAGTTGAATTGCAAGATAAAATCAAAGTTATAACGGGAGAAAAAGATGTCTATAAGGCTAAAGTCGTCATAATCGCCACTGGTGCAAGTCCTAGATATCTAGGTGTTCCAGGCGAAAGGGAATTGACCGGAAAAGGAGTGTCGTACTGCGCCACATGCGATGCGGACTTTTTCACGGACCTGGAAGTGTACGTTATAGGGGGAGGCGACACGGCGGTTGAGGAGGCAATGTATTTAACGAAATTTGCAAGAAAGGTCACCGTTGTCCACAGAAGGGATGAACTGAGAGCCGCCAAGTCGATACGTGAAAAAGCCTTTAAAAACGAGAAGATGGCATTCATATGGGATAGTGTCGTTGAGGAAATCAAAGGGGACGGAATCGTAGAGAAACTGGTTTTGAAAAATAAAAAGACAGGCGAAATAACGGAAATAGATGCACCGGAGGAAGACGGTACTTTTGGAATCTTCCCATTTGTGGGATATGTTCCCAAAAGCGAATTGTTCAAGGATTTTCTGGAAACCGACAAGGGCGGATATTTGACCACCGATCCCGACATGAAGACAGCTCTTCCTGGAGTTTTCGCTGCCGGAGACATAAGGCACAAATCTTTGAGACAGGTTGTGACAGCTGTTGCTGATGGAGCAATAGCCGCTGTTCAAGCGGAAAAATACATTGAAAACACATTTGAAAATTAAAGGAGGGATGAAAAAATGGTTATTTTAGAAAAGAACAATTTCGAAGAGGAAGTTTTAAATTCAAAGGGGCTTGTAATCGTAGACTTTTGGAGTGACGGATGTGAACCTTGCAAAGCTCTTATGCCAGACGTTGAGGCATTGGCCGAAAAATACGAAGGAAAAGTGAAGTTTTGCAAATTGAACATCACAAAGGCCAGAAGGCTTGCTATTTCACAAAGGGTAATGGGACTGCCGACCATATTGCTCTACAAAGACGGTGAAAAAATCGAAGAAGTGACTAAGGATGAAGCGAAAGCGGCAAACATTGAAGCAATGATTGAGAAACACGTTTAATTTTGCCTTAAGGCAATGCTTCGCATTGCCCAAAATAAAGGGGGGTGAATGTTTTGCGTTTGGAACTTGGAAAAATCAAGATTGCAGATGTTCAATTTTCAGAAGAAACTAAAGTTGAAAATGGAACCCTGTATGTCAACAAGCAGGAAATCATCGACTTGGTAATGGAAGACGAGCACATTGTAAAATGTGTAGTGGAGCTTGCAAGACCCGGCGAAAGTGTTCGCATTACACCTGTTAAGGATGTAATAGAACCGAGAGTCAAGGTTGAAGGTCCGGGAGGAATATTCCCCGGAATGATCAACAAGGTTACGACCGTTGGAGAGGGAAGAACCCACACATTGAATGGAGCCGCTGTTGTAACTTGCGGAAAAATCGTAGGATTCCAGGAAGGCATAATTGACATGTCCGGACCTGGCGCCGAATTGACTCCGTTCTCGAAACTGAACAATGTATGCGTTGTTGTAGAGCCGAAAGAAGGAATAGAACAGCATACATACGAAAAAGCAGCAAGGATGGCCGGGCTGAAAGTTGCAACATACCTGGGCAAGGCCGCAATTGATGTCGAACCTGACGAAATAGTCGCTTACGAAACAAAGCCTTTGCTGGAGCAAGTTGCAGAGTATCCGGATTTGCCTAAAGTGGGATACGTCTACATGCTGCAAACGCAAGGACTTCTTCATGACACATATGTGTACGGGGTGGATGCAAAGAAAATTATACCGACTGTCCTTTATCCGACGGAAATCATGGATGGTGCGGTACTTAGTGGAAACTGCGTTTCAGCCTGCGATAAGAACACGTCGTATCACCACTTGAACAATCCGATAATAGAAGAACTCTACAAAAAACATGGCAAGGAGATAAATTTCATCGGAGTCATAGCAACCAATGAGAACGTTTATCTCGCTGACAAGGAAAGATCTTCTAACTGGTCTGCCAAATTCGCAAAGTATCTCGGCTTGGATGCAGTTATCATTTCACAGGAAGGCTTTGGAAATCCTGACACTGACTTGATTATGAACTGCAAAAAAATTGAGGAGGAAGGCGTAAAGACTGTAATAGTGACAGATGAGTATGCAGGAAGAGACGGCGCATCACAATCCCTGGCGGATGCTGATCCAAAAGCCGACGCTGTTGTCACAGGCGGAAACGCAAACGAGGTCATCGTTTTGCCTCCTATGGACAAGGTAATCGGAATGCTGGATTATGCAGACAAAATCGCCGGCGGGTTTGACGGCAGTCTAAGGCCCGATGGAAGCATAGAAGCTGAAATTCAAGTAATTACGGGAGCCACAAACGAATTGGGCTTCAACAAATACTCGGCAACAACATACTAAAAAATAAAGAATGAAAGGATGATGATTAATGAGCGCTTTTGAAAACAAGAAAATCATAATCATCGGAGATAGAGACGGCGTACCGGGACCCGCAATTGAAGAATGTATAAAGACTGTTCCCGGAACTGAAGTTGTATTCTCCGCTACAGAATGCTTCGTCTGAACGGCTGCAGGAGCAATGGACCTGGAAAACCAAAACAGAGTTAAAGATCTCGCCGAAAAACACGGTGCCGAAAATGTGGTTGTTGTATTCGGCGCAGCGGAAGCTGAATCAGCAGGTTTGTCTGCTGAAACCGTTACAAACGGAGATCCAACCTTTGCAGGTCCTTTAGCAGGAGTCCAGTTGGGACTCGCAGTTTATCACGCAGTTGAGCCGGAATTCAAGGAAGCTGTCGATTCTGACGTTTACGAGGAACAGGTAAGCATGATGGAAATGGTTTTGGATGTGGATGAAATAATCGAAGAAATGACGTCAATAAGGAATGATTTTTCCAAGTACTGATAACAGAAAACGTGAAAGGGGGGAAACAAAATGAGTAAGTATAAAGTTGTTCATTATATAAATCAGTTTTTCGCCGGTATCGGTGGCGAAGAAAAAGCGAACATCCCACCGGAAATGAGAGATGGAGTAGTAGGTCCGGGAATGGCGCTCGCCGCAGCTTTCAAGGATGATATGGAAATTGTTGCAACAATTATTTGTGGAGATTCCTATTATGCGGAAAATATGGAGAATGCCGAAGCGACTATTTTGGAAATGGTCAAATCCAAATCCCCGGATATGTTCATAGCAGGACCGGCTTTCAATGCCGGAAGATATGGAACAGCCTGTGGAGCAATATGCAAAGCTGTAAAAGACAATCTTGGAATCCCCGTTTTGACAGGAATGTATGTGGAAAACCCGGGAGCCGATATATTCAAGAAAGATCTGTTCATAGTCGAAACAAAAAATTCGGCTGCCGATATGAGAAAAGCCATACCTAAAATGGCTGCGCTTGCAATAAAAATGGCCAAGGGCGAGGAACTCGGAAGCCCGTCTGAAGAGAATTACATCGAAAGAGGAGTAAGAAGGAACATATTCAGAGAAAAAAGAGGCGCCGAAAGAGCCGTCGAGATGTTGGTGGCAAAAATCAACGACAAACCTTTTGTTACTGAATATCCGATGCCTGTTTTCGACCATGTTGCCCCGGCTGCTGCCTTGAAAGACCTTAAGAAGGCAAAGATAGCAGTTGTGACTTCAGGCGGCATAGTGCCCAAGGGCAATCCCGACCATATCGAATCATCGAGTGCGTCAAAATACGGCAAATATGATTTGACCGGATTTGATTATCTTACTGATGAAACCCATGAAACTGCTCATGGCGGGTATGACCCATGTTACGCAAACAGCAACCCCAACAGGGTTCTTCCGGTTGACGTTTTGAGAGACCTTGAAAAAGAAGGCGTAATCGGAGAACTCCACAAATATTTCTATACTACAGTAGGAAATGGCACATCTGTTGGAAATGCAGTAAAATTTTCAAAGGAATATGCGCAAGAGCTTTTAGCTGACGGAGTCGACGGAGTAATCATGACTTCCACCTGAGGCACCTGTACAAGATGCGGTGCATCTATGCTGAAAGAAATTGAAAGAGTCGGTTTGCCTATAGTCCATATATGTACTGTAGTACCGATTTCGTTGACAGTCGGAGCAAACAGAATCGTGCCGGCAATCGCAATACCTCATCCTCTCGGGGATCCAAGCCTTAACGCCGAGGAAGAAAAGGGCCTGAGAAGAAAATTGGTTGAAAAAGCTCTTGATGCTTTGACGGTTGAAGTGGACGATCAGACAGTTTTTGAGGACTAAAATATTGGGGGCGGTCTTATGATTGAGGCCGCCCTTATTTAAAATGATTATGTACGTATATCAACTTTGGAGGTGAGGACATGAAATTTCCCATAGTCAAAGGGGCCGGTTATGTTTTGGTCAATACTCCGGACATGTTGGTCCATAACGGATCTACACAGACAACTGAAAAGTTGACAAATCCGGATTCTGAATATCTCAAAGGATTGGCAGAGCATATTAGAACCTTCGATGATGTTGTGGCTTATTTGCCGAATCAGGTTTACATTGGGAATTTGCATCCCGAAAAATTGAAAGAATATGACATGCCTTGGTTTGACAAGGAATCCCCAATAAAAGAAAGATTTGGGAAATACGGAGAAATCATGCCCCAGGACGAGTTTATCGGCTTGATGAAAATGGCTGATGCCTTTGACCTAGTCAAACTGGAAAAGAAATTCGCCGCGGAAGTAAAACAGAAATTGCAAAAGCATCCTCTTTTTGATGAAAAGGACATTGAAAAAATCAAAGAAGGACTTGGAATCGAAGAAATCACAAAGCAAATTGATGAATATCACTCTGAAGGCATTTATATGAACGGCAAAGTGGTAGGGTGTGTAAAGCGAGCGCATGACATAGACATAAACTTAAATGCCCATACCATGTTTGAAAACATAGTTGTAAAGGCTTCCGGAGCCTTGGCTTTAAGAAACCTTATCGCAAAGAATGATTTGGACCCTGCTTCAATAGAGTATGTCATTGAGTGCTCGGAGGAAGCTTGTGGAGACATAAACCAGCGAGGCGGAGGAAACTTTGCCAAGGCTATTGCCGAAATGGCGGGAGCAGTCAATGCTACCGGTTCTGACACAAGAGGCTTTTGTGCGGCGCCAACTCATGCATTGATAAACGCATCGGCTTTGGTGCAGGCAGGAGTGTATGAAAATGTTGTCATTGTGGCTGGCGGTGCAACAGCAAAGCTTGGCATGAACGGAAAAGACCATGTCAAAAAAGGATATCCTGTTTTGGAGGACGTGCTTGGCGGATTTGCAATAATGATAAGCCAAAATGACGGAACGAGTCCTGTAATAAGAACTGATCTTGTTGGAAGGCATACCGTAGGAACAGGTTCATCGCCTCAGGCAGTTATAACATCTTTGATTACGGCTCCTTTGGACAAGGGGAATCTCAAAATAACCGATATCGACAAATATTCGGTTGAAATGCAGAATCCGGATATTACAAAGCCGGCAGGTGCAGGGGATGTTCCTACATCAAACTATAAAATGATTGGAGCCTTGGGCGTAAAGCGAAAGGAACTTGACCGCAAAGAGCTGATGTCTTTTGTCGAAAAACACGGTTTGCCGGGTTGGGCGCCTACGCAGGGCCACATTCCGTCCGGAGTTCCATATGTGGGATTTGCCATTGAAGACATGGCCCAAGGAAAAGTGGATAAAGCCATGATTGTCGGAAAAGGCAGCCTGTTTCTCGGACGTATGACCAATCTATTCGACGGAGTTTCAGTTATTCTGGAAAAGAATACCGGCATGGAAGAGAAGGAATCGGTTTCAAAAG
Organism: uncultured Peptostreptococcaceae bacterium; assembly: GCA_964512505.1. Classification (GTDB taxonomy): domain Bacteria; phylum Bacillota; class Clostridia; order Peptostreptococcales; family BM714; genus BM714. Next base: position 17,346 of record CAZEHH010000003.1, on the reverse strand, counting down.
AAGAAATAAAGAAACTGATTGCTGAAGCCATGAGGGGATTTGCTGAAACGCTGACTGATGAATAGGGGTGTTGATATGGCTGAAAATATTGCTGTAAAGAAAATGATAAAAGATACTTTTATGGAAATTGCCGATTCTATTGAAAAAGGCGCTTTTGGGCGAAAAATCAGAGTCGGGCTTACAATTCTCGGAAGCGAGCATGGAACGGAAAATCTGGTTGAAGGTGCCAAGCTTGCCGCTTCGAGATTGAGAGATACGGAAATCGTTCTTATAGGACCGGAAAACGAGTCCGGTCTTGAAACGGTGGTTGTTGAAAATGAGAAGGAAATGCATTCTAAAATGGAAGAAATTCTCGATAGCGGCTTTATTGATGCATGTGTGACAATGCATTACAATTTTCCGATTGGAGTTTCGACTGTGGGCAGGGTTCTTGTCCCGGGGACTGGAAAGGAAATGATTATTGCCACTACGACAGGAACATCTTCCATGAATCGTACGGAAGCGATGATACGGAATGCATTGCATGGGATAATAGCTGCCAAGGCAATAGGAATCGAGGAGCCGACAGTTGGCATTCTTAACCTTGACGGAGCAAGACAAGTCGAGAGACTTCTCAATGAATTGAAAGCCAACGGATACAACATTTCATTCGGAGAGTCGCACAGAGCGGACGGCGGAGTTGTCATGAGGGGAAACGACCTGCTCTGCGGCAGTGTGGATGTAATGGTTACGGATACACTGACAGGGAATATCCTGATGAAAATGTTTTCATCCTATACGACGGGCGGAAGCTATGAAGCGTCCGGCTACGGGTACGGACCTGGAGTGGGCAAGGATTACGGTCGAACCATATTGATCCTTTCCAGAGCTTCAGGGATTCCGGTGGTTGCCAATGCAATAGAGTATGCTTCATGCTTGGCCCGGGGCGGACTGGGGGGTATCGCCCGGGATGAATTTGAAAAAGCGGAAAAAGCCGGATTGAAAAATTTGATTGAAAGCTCGGCCAAAGAAAAGAAAGAAATTTCTGAAGAAGCAGCAGAGCCGCCAGCAAAGGAAATTGTTACAGGGACCTTGTCAGGTATAGACATAATGGAATTGGAAGACGCAGTTCAGGCCTTGTGGAAAGCAGGCATATATGCTGAAAGCGGAATGGGCTGTACCGGTCCGGTTGTAATGGTCAATGAAGAAAAAGTAAAGATGGCTGCGGATGTGCTAGTTGAAAAAGGATATATGGCAAAAGAATCCTCACCATGCTAAAAAGAGATTAGGGCGGAAATTTAAAACCGCCCTAATTTTTTATTTTTGTAAGCTTTGGAAGGATTTTGGGTAACAATGTAGAAGTATGGGAAAAGATAAATAAATAAATCAAATGAGGAGGATTATTTAATGAGTAGAAAATGGTTGGCATTATTTTTAGTATTGATTTTGATGGTTTCGGTATTTTCAGCTTGCGCGCCAGCGGAAGAAACACCAGAGGAAGAAGCACCTGAAGATGTTGCGGAAGAACCAGTGGAAGAAGCATTAAGGGTCACAATGATCACTGACACAGGCGGATTGGGCGACGAGTCCTTCAATGATTCGGCATATGCAGGACTTGTAAACGCCGAAGAGGATTTTGGAGTTGAAGTAAGCGTTTTGGAATCTCAAACTGCTGACGATTATGGGCCGAACCTTTCAGCTGCGGCTGAAGATGGAGCCGACCTTATAATTTCAGTTGGTTTCTTGATGCAAACTGCAACTGCTGAAGCTGCAGCGCAATTCCCTGACCAAAAATTTGCAATCATCGATGAAGTTGTAGATGCTCCCAATGCGGCAGGACTTACATTCAAAGAGCAGGAAGGATCATTCCTTACAGGAGTAATAGCAGGATTAATGACAGAAACCGACAAGGTTGGATTTGTTGGCGGCATGCAGTTCGCCTTGATCGAAAAGTTCCAATACGGGTTTGAAGCCGGTGTAAAAGCGGTAAATCCAGATGCTGAAATAATAATCAACTATACAGGCGCTTTCGACAATCCTCAACTTGGAAAAGAAAATGCCCTTGCGCAAAACCAAGCCGGCGCTGATGTCATTTACCATGCTTCCGGAGCTTGTGGAATAGGCGTTATCGAAGCGGCAGGAGAACAGGGTTTCTGGGCAATCGGAGTAGACATGGACCAATCGGCACTCGATCCCGAGCATGTTCTTTGCTCGATGATCAAGCGTGTTGACAATGCTACTTATTTGGCTACAAAAGCTGTTGTCGACGGAACATTCGATGGTTCAAACCTGGTCTTCGGACTTGCTGAAGAAGGCGTTGGATACAGCGACAATGCAGGGAATGTGCCTGCAGAAATAGCAGAAATAGCTGAAAATTACAAAGCTGCAGTAGTAGATGGAGTTTTCGAAGTGCCTTACGACAAAGAAACTTTCGATGCATTTGAGGTTCCTGAAATCTAAATTGTAGTTAATGATGCGAAAATGGTTTATAATAAGGTCAGATGAAAATATCTGACCTTATTTTTTTTACAAGGAGGAACGATTTTGCCAAATATAGTCGAAATGAAAAACATAACTAAAATTTTCCCGGGCGTAATCGCCAATGACAATGTCAATTTCAATCTTAAAGAAGGCGAGATACATGTATTGCTTGGCGAAAACGGAGCGGGAAAAACCACTCTCATGAATATACTGTATGGACTCTATCAGCAAACTTCGGGTGAAATATTCATTCGCGGAGAAAAAGTGAATATGAAAAATCCGAATATTGCAATTGAGCATAGGATAGGAATGGTGCATCAGCATTTTATGCTTGTGCCTCCTTTTACAGTTACTGAAAACATAGTTTTGGGGAATGAACCCAATAAATTTTGGAAACTGAGAATGGATATGGATCTGGCAAGGGAAAGAGTGCTTGAACTTTCCGAGAATTTTGGCTTGAAAATTGATCCCGACATAAAAGTGCAGGATATTTCAGTTGGTTTGCAGCAGAGGGTTGAAATAATAAAGGCCCTTTACAGAGGCGCGGACATACTGATTTTGGATGAACCTACAGCTGTTTTAACTCCGCAGGAAATAGATGAATTGGGAGAAATAATCAAAAAGCTGACGTCGGAAGGCAAGTCGGTAATCTTGATAACACATAAACTCAAGGAAGTCATGTCAATGAGCGACCGGGTAACCGTAATCCGTAAAGGACAGGTCATAGAAACCTTGGATACGTCAGGCACCGATATTGATGCTCTTGCAGAGTTGATGGTTGGGAGAAAAGTTAAGCTTGAAGTAGACAAGAAGGAAAAGGAAGCTGGAAAGACAATACTGAAAGTTGAAAATTTGAAGGTTCTTGACAGCAGAAAAATAGAGGCTGTAAAAGATGTGTCGTTTGAGGTTAAGGCTGGAGAAGTTCTCGCAATCGCAGGTGTCGACGGCAATGGTCAATCACAATTGGTTGAGGCTATCACAGGACTTGCTAAAATCGAATCCGGAAGAGTTGAATTGGACGGCGAGAACATCACCAACATGTCCACCCGTGAAATAATCAACATGGGAGTTGGACACATACCTGAGGACAGGCATAGAAGAGGATTGATTCTGGAACATTCATTGGCCGAGAATATGATTCTTGGATACCACCACAGCGAACCTTTCAGCAAAAGGAAGATGATGGATTACAATGCTGTAGCCAAGCATGGCAAAACCTTGATAAAAGAGTTTGACATAAGGACCCCGGGAGAGCAGGTCCAGGCTAAATCGCTTTCCGGCGGAAATCAGCAGAAAGTCATAATAGCAAGGGAATTCTATAAGAACCCGAAATTGCTTATCGCGGCGCAACCTACAAGAGGGCTTGATGTTGGAGCTATAGAATTTGTTCATAAAAGGCTCATAGACCAAAGAAACGATGACAAGGCGGTTCTGCTTATTTCGCTTGAGCTTGATGAGGTAATGTCTCTGGCTGACCGCATTGCAGTAATCTATGACGGTAGAATTGTCGGGATTGTCGATGCCAAGGATGCAACGGAAAAGGAATTGGGAATCATGATGGCTGGCGGCAAACCGGAAAGGGAGATGAAGGATGAATAAAAATGGACTTAAATGGCTGTGGGACAATCTGAAACTTCCTTTGATCGCAATAGTTCTTGGATTTGTAATCGGAGCTTTATTCATAATCATTGCAGGGAGCAATCCGATTGTGGCCTACACGGCTCTTTTCAAAGGAAGCGTGGGGGGCTTGACTAAAATCGGGGAAACTCTTTATAAGACAACTCCTTTGATTTTTACCGGATTGTCGGTTGCATTTGCTTTCAGGACGGGTCTTTTCAATATTGGAGCCGAAGGTCAGTACATAGCCGGTTCCATAACCGCAATTGCAATCGGTTGGTATTTTCAGAATTTACCGGGAACAATACTTTTGCCCTTGATTCTATTTTTTGGAGCTTTGGCGGGAGGCATTTGGGCTTCAATAGCCGGTTTTCTGAAAGCGAGGTTTGGTGTGCATGAGGTAATCACAACAATAATGCTCAATTATACGGCACTCATAGGAACAAACTATATAATCAGAACCGTTTTGAATCCGCAAGTGCTCGAGGGAACAACCAAAATGGCGTTTTCAGTGTCGATACCCGAGAAAGCCAGGCTTTCCAAACTGAGTGAATTCATACCCCAATTCGGGTATTCAAGCGCCCACACCGGCATATTTATCGGGATTGCATGCGCTTTGGCAATTTACTATCTATTATTCAAAACGACTTTGGGCTATGAGATAAGGTCTGTCGGCTTTAATCCTGAAGCCGCGGAATACGGCGGCATAAGCAAAAAGAAAAACATAGTACTTGCAATGTTCATATCGGGAATATTGGCAGGTTTGGCCGGTGCCGTGCAGGTTGCCGGATTGATTTACAAAGTCAATATGTCTGCGGCCATGTCAGGCTATGGATTTGATGGGATTGCAGTGGCGCTTGTTGGCGGCAATCATCCAATAGGCGTGCTCGCAAGCGCCCTATTGTTCGGAGTCTTAAGCAATGGTGCCAGAAAAATGCAATTGGCAGGAATACCAAAAGAAGTTATAGGAATTATTCAGGGAGTAATCATAATATTCATAGCCGGCAAGCTTGTAGTTCAATTGATTGCCAAAAGAAAAAAGACTGCTATGCATAAGGAGGCGGAATAAATGGACAACGGAACAACTGTAGTTGTAATTGCAATAGTGGCCTCTGCAATTCGCCTTGCGACTCCCCTCATATTTGCTTCTCTTGGAGGAGTGTTCTCCGAAAGATCCGGGGTTGTAAACATAGCGCTTGAAGGAATAATGATAATGGGAGCATTTTTTGCCGTGCTTTTCACGCACTTGACAGGAAATCCCTGGATTGGTGTTCTTGCGGCCATAATAATAGGCATATTGACATCATTGCTTTTGGCGGTGGTATCCATCCATTTGAGAGGGAATCAGGTTGTAGCGGGTGTTGCAATAAATCTGCTTGCAGTCAGTCTTACAGCTTTTCTGCTTGAAATGGTTTGGAACAGGTCCGGTTCGACACCTTCCGTAGAGAAAGCATTGACAGACAACCCGTTTGAATTTTTGGAGGGGATTCCGGTTCTTGGAGATCTCTTCTCGAGATTTACCCCCTTTGTATATTTTGCGTTCCTGATGGTTGGAATATCGTATTACGTATTATTCAAAACATCATTCGGCTTGAGGATAAGAGCGGTTGGAGAACATCCGCGCGCCGCCGATACAGTGGGAATAAACGTGTATCTGACAAGATACATATGCGTGATGATAAGCGGAGCATTGGCGGGCATAGCCGGCGCGTCTCTTTCTATAGGAACAATAAGCCTTTTCAGGGAAGGGATGACTGCAGGAAAAGGCTTCATAGCTTTGGCCGCCATGATATTCGGCAAATGGCACCCTGTTGGAGCATTATTTGCTTGTCTGTTCTTCGGATTGGCCGATGCCATACAGATACAGGCGCAGTCCTTTGGTATTCCCATTGCGCAGGAATTTCTTCAGATGCTTCCTTATGTAGCCACAATTTTGGCCCTTGCAGGTGTTGTCGGGCGTTCGGTGGCACCCAAAGCCGATGGACAGCCCTATGAAAAGGACATGGGATAGGGCGAATCTAAAAAAACCGGCGGCTGAAACACCGCCGGTTTTTAAAGTTGCATTCAATCTGATATAATGATTATGTTCATACTATAGAAGCTGGGTGATGTTTTGATGAAAATGTCTTATAACTTAAATTTGTCACAAACTCAAAAATTGATTATGACACCGGAATTGAAGCAAGCCATCGAGATATTGCAATATAATTCGGTGGAGCTTAATGAGTTTATAAGGCAAGAGTTATTGAACAATCCATTATTGGAAAATCCTAAAAACGAAGAATCCCAGGATGATAAAAAAGAAGAGAATGTTGAAAAATCCGAAAAAGAGACTGACGATATCGACTGGAAAGAGTACTTTTCTGATTATGACCGCACAAAGACAAGAAATAATTTCAAAGAAGAAAAAGAAGAGGTTGTCTTTCAGAATTTTGTCACAAACGAAACGACTTTGACGGAGCATTTATTGTTTCAGCTCAAGTTTACATTGCTTGCCAGAGAAGAAAAAGTGGTCGCAGAGTATATAATCGAGAATCTTGACAACAATGGTTACTATCAACTGACCGATATGGAGATAATTGAAAAATTCGGAATAGACGAAACCATATTGGAGAAAATTCTCGATGTGCTTCATGATTTCGACCCTGTAGGGGTGTGCTCCAAAAACTTGAGGGAATGTCTTTTGCTGCAATTGAAGCGAAGGGAAAAGGAATATCCCGTAGCGGAGGAAATAATAAGTTCCCATTTGGATGATTTGGCTGCAAACAGGATTTTGCAGATAGCGAAAGCGACAAATTTTACAAAGGAAGAAATTCAGGAGGCTGCGGATTTCATAAAAACGCTCGAACCCAAACCGGGCAGGGAATTCGCTTCAATGAAAGGCATAAAGTATATAATACCTGACATTGCGGTAGAGAAAATAGAGGGCGAGTATATAATAAGGATAAATGAAATCACCGCACCGCGTTTGACAATAAGCAATTATTACAAGAAACTCCTTTCAAGCGGCAATATTGAAAACAAGGCGTCATCATATATAAACGAAAAGCTGAATGCGGCGGTTAGAATAATAAAAAGCATAGAACAGAGAAGAAATACAATAATGAAAGTCGTGGGTGCGATAATTGAATTCCAATACGATTTTTTTGAAAACGGGAAAGCATACCTGAAACCATTGACTCTGAAAAATGTGGCGGACAGGGTCGAAGTTCATGAATCAACCGTAAGCAGAGCAATCAATGGAAAGTACATGCAGTGCCCCAGAGGGATTTTTGAGCTTAAATATTTTTTCCAAAGCGGTGTTTCAAGCAATGCGGGCGAAGGTGTATCATCTGCCAGCATTCAATCGATGATAATGGAATTGATTGAAAATGAAAATACGAAGAAGCCCCACAGTGACCAATTCATAACAGATGAGCTGACACGAGCCGGCATAAAAATTTCAAGAAGGACTGTCGCAAAATATAGGGACGAGTTGAAAATTCCGTCTTCTTCAAAGCGAAAGAGATACTGACAAGGCATTTATAGGATTGAAAAAAATAGAATTAGGATTATAATGATATGGGACACGTTTATCGTGTCCCAAGCTTTTAGTCAATGTTGTAAACCGAACGATTGAATTAATTGTGGAGGTGCGGATATTTGTTTAACAAAAAAACCTTGTCGGATATGGATTTCAAGCACAAAAGTGTAATTGTCAGATGCGACTTCAATGTCCCAATTGATGAAAAAGGCGATGTTACAGATGAAAAAAGGATAATTGCCGCTATGCCGACCGTAAAGTATTTGATTGGCAAAAAGGCTAAAGTGATCCTTTTGTCACACCTTGGAAGGCCAAAGGGTAAATACGACAAAGCTTTTTCTTTGGCGCCTGTAGCCAAGTCAATGGAAAAAATCCTTGGAGTGAAAGTGAATCTTATAGAAAGCGAGCGTGTAGTCGACGATTCGGTAAAAGAAAAAGTGCTGTCCGCAGAATACGGGGATGTTTTGCTTCTTGAGAACACGAGATTCAGGGAAGAGGAAAAGAAAAACGGTGCGGCTTTCACCAGAGAGCTTGCGTCATTGGGAGAGATTTTCGTCAATGACGCGTTCGGAACAGCGCACAGGGAACATAGTTCGAATGTTGGAATTGCGAGCATATTGCCCTCATGCGTGGGGCTTTTGGTTGAAAAAGAGCTTGAAATAATGGGCAAGGCCATGTCTGATGCGGAAAGGCCTTTTACAGCAATACTTGGAGGCTCGAAGGTGTCGGACAAAATAGGGGTGATAAAAAACCTCGCACGCAAGGCCGACTACATACTTATTGGCGGAGGAATGATGTTCACATTCATGAAGGCCTTGGGAAATGAGATTGGAACATCAATTGTGGAAGAGGGACAGCTTGAAACAGCCAGGTCGATTATCGATTTCTGCAAAGAAATCGGAGTGGAAATAATTTTGCCTAAAGACGTTGTTGTAGCTGATTCTTTCAGCAATGATGCCGATTTCCATACAGTGAAGGTTGAAAAAATGCCCTCAGACATGATGGGCTTGGACATAGGCAATGAAACAGTTGGAGAATTTGCGGATGTTATTGCGAAGTCAAGGACGGTGCTTTGGAACGGGCCCATGGGTGTCTTTGAGATGGACAATTTTGCAAAAGGCACACTTGGGGTGGCAAACGCTTTGGCGGATTCAACAGCAACGACCATAATAGGCGGTGGAGACAGCGCCGCGGCGATACATAAATTCGGTTTGGAAAATAAAATGAGTCACATATCGACAGGAGGAGGGGCATCGCTTAAGCTCTTCGAGGGCGGAGCTCTGCCGGGAATCGAATGCATATCGGACAAGGGGGTATTATGATATGAGAAGGCCTTTGATAGCAGGAAATTGGAAGATGAACATGTCGGTTCGGGAAGCCGAGGATTTTATCGATGCAATAAAAAAAGCAGCCGACACGACAAGCGACGAGGTTCTTGTATGTGTGCCGAGCATACACTTGGGACTGCTCTCGTCAAAAGTTCTAGCAAGCAATTTGAAGCTTGGCGCCCAGACCATGCACGAGGAAGACAAGGGAGCATTCACAGGAGAAATCTCAGCGGATATGCTTAAAGACTATGGGATTTCACACTGCATAATAGGCCATTCGGAAAGAAGAAAGTTTTTCAATGAAACAGATGTTACGGTCAACCTTAAATTGAAAAAGGCTTTGGAAAAGGAGATTTCTCCAGTGGTTTGCGTTGGAGAGACACTCCAGGAAAAAGAGGGCGGAATTGCCGAATCAGTTATAAAAAGACAAATTTTAGGGGCCTTCAAAGACATACCTGGAAAAGATGCCGAAATTGTGTCTGTTGCATATGAACCTGTATGGGCAATAGGTACTGGAAGGACAGCCGAGCCGGAGGATGCGCAAAAGACAATAGGATATATAAGAGGGTTGCTGAATGACAAATATGGAAAGGAAATTTCCGAAAAGACAAGGATACTTTATGGAGGAAGCGTAAAATCATCCAACATAAAGAATATAATGGAACAGAAAGACATTGATGGAGTGCTTGTCGGCGGAGCAAGCCTTGACAAGGATCATTTCAAGAAAATAATCGAGTACAAATAGGAGGTATTGACATGTTGTTCATAACTGAGATTACTGCAAGGGAAATATTGGACTCAAGGGGAAATCCAACCCTTGAAGTAGAGGTGTATTTGGAGGATGGAACCATGGGAAGGGCGGCAGTGCCTTCCGGAGCTTCGACAGGGGCTTATGAGGCAGTCGAGTTGAGAGACGGCGATATGCAGCGATACATGGGAAAAGGCGTTAGCCGTGCCGTTGACCATGTCATGGAGGATCTGAGACCCGAAATAATTGGAATGGACGCGCTCGAGCAGGTGGCGATAGACAAGCTGATGATCGACTTCGACGGAACAGAAAACAAAGGCAACATGGGGGCAAATGCAATATTGGGTGTTTCAATGGCAGTGGCAAAAGCTGCCGCTGCATCTTTGGGAGTTCCTCTATACCAATATATTGGAGGAATAAATGCAAAAACGTTGCCTGTTCCAATGATGAATATACTCAATGGCGGAAAGCATGCCGACAACAATGTTGACATACAGGAATTCATGATAATGCCTGTGGGCGCAGAGACATACAGGGAATGCCTGAGGATGGGCGTTGAAATATACCATAGCCTCAAAAAAGTTCTTAAATCGAAGGGACTGAGCACCTCGGTAGGCGACGAGGGCGGATTTGCGCCCAACCTTACTTCAAACGAGGAAGCATTGAAGGTGATAATAGAAGCGGTGGAGGCGGCAGGATATGAGCCCGATAAAGACATTAAACTTGCGCTTGATGTGGCAGCCACTGAACTGTATGACGGAAAAGAGAAGCTTTACACCCTTGCCGGGGAAGGTCTTGCCAAAACAGCAGCCGACATGGTTGAATATTATTCGGAGCTTGTTGAAAAATATCCTATTATTTCAATCGAAGACGGTTTGGCAGAAGAGGACTGGGACGGCTGGAAGCTGATGACAGAAAAACTCGGCAATAAAATCCAAATTGTAGGAGACGACCTCTTTGTCACAAACACAAAGCGACTCAAGAGAGGGATCGAGGAAGGATCTGCGAATTCAATCCTTATCAAGTTGAATCAGATAGGGACAATAACCGAAACTCTTGATGCCATAGAGATGGCAAAAAGGGCAGGATTCACTACAGTCGTATCCCACAGGTCGGGTGAAACTGAAGACCCCGTTATAGCCGATTTTGTAGTTGCGGTCAATGGAGGGCAAATAAAGACCGGAGCTCCTGCAAGGGTCGACAGAGTAGCCAAATACAACCAATTGCTGAGAATCGAAGAAACGCTTTCTGATGCCGCGGAATTTGCCGGAGAAACAGCTTTTTACAATATCAAGTAATCAAAAGGCGATGCATTCCGAATGGAGTGCATCGCTTTAAGCTATAATACAAAGAATAAGTCTTATTTCATTGATTTATAAATAGCCCTATGATAGAATATCTTTGTTAATCAAGACGCAAGGAGGTGTAGAAGATAATGAGTACTGTATTCATGGTAATTCAAATTATTACAAGCATTATACTGATTGCGAGCATATTGCTGCAACCTGGAAAAAGCGCCGGACTTTCTGGAGCCATAGGCGGAGGAGCGGAACAAATCTGGGGAAAACAAAAGGGCAGAGGGATTGAGGAAATCATGGCCAAAATAACAAAAATAGGAGCAATAGTTTTCATAATAAGCTCTCTGGCAATGGTTTACTTGCAATAATCAAAAAATAATATAATAAGGTTTAGGGAGGAAAAGATGGAATCACTAATTTACATCGTGCCGGTTGTAGGGGTGGCAGCGCTGCTTTTTGCATTGATGCTGGCAAACAAAATCAATAAAGTTGAAGTTGGAAATGAAAGAATGCAAGAAATATCTTCCTACATTCAGGAAGGATCCATGGCGTTCTTGACAAGAGAGTACAAGTCGCTTGTTGTTTTCGCAGCAGTGGTCTTTGTTGTTGTAGGTTTTGGAATTGACTGGCTTACGGCAATATGCTTCTTGTTTGGAGCCGTTTTTTCGGCTTTGGCGGGTTTCTTTGGAATGAAAGTGGCTACAAAAGCCAATGTTAGAACTGCCAATGCAGCTATGACAGGCGGAATGAACAAGGCTCTTTCAGTTGCATTTTCAGGTGGAGCTGTAATGGGCATGTCAGTTGTTGGCCTTGGAATCATCGGGGTCGGAATGGCATATATAATTTTTGGAAGACCTGAAATAATAACAGGATTCGGTCTTGGAGCTTCTTCCATAGCACTGTTCGGACGTGTCGGCGGAGGGATTTATACAAAGGCTGCCGATGTCGGAGCCGACCTGGTTGGAAAAGTAGAGGCAGGCATTCCTGAGGACGACCCGAGAAATCCGGCTGTAATTGCAGACAATGTGGGAGACAATGTCGGTGACGTTGCTGGAATGGGCGCAGACCTTTTCGAATCGTATGTAGGATCGATAATTGCCGCCATAACTCTTGGCGTTTCTTCAAAAGCGGTAATTGACATGAGCATAGTTGACAAGGCGGGAGCATTGTTTCCTTTGGCCTTGGCTTCATTCGGAATCATAGCATCAATCATAGGAACCCTGTTTGTAAAGGGAGACGAGAATTCGGATCCGCATAAAGCACTCAAAATGAGTACCTATGTAAGCGGAATTCTTGTTATAGCAGGAGCATTCTTCATGAGCAGAATGTTCTTCGGAAACCTGAAAGCATTCTTCGCCATAGCGGCAGGATTGGTTGTAGGATTGGTTATTGGACAATTGACTGAGATATATACTTCAGGTGACTACAATTCGGTTAAAAAGATTGCAATGCAGTCTGAAACAGGACCTGCAACAACAATAATCAGCGGTTTGGCAGTCGGAATGTTTTCGACAGCGGCGCCGATTATTGCAATAAGCGTTGGAATACTCATAGCTTTTCAATTCATGGGACTTTACGGAATCGCCTTGGCTGCAGTCGGAATGCTTTCAACCGCAGGTGTAACTGTTGCAGTAGACGCTTATGGGCCTATTGCTGACAATGCAGGCGGAATTGCCGAAATGTGCGAGTTGCCCAATGACGTGAGAAACATAACAGACAAGCTTGACGCAGTAGGAAACACGACAGCCGCAATAGGAAAAGGCTTTGCAATAGGTTCGGCCGCTCTTACGGCGTTGGCTCTGTTCGCATCATATGCAACAGTAGCGCAAGTTACAGAAATTAGCATATTGGACCCAAGAGTCGTTGTTGGACTGTTTGTAGGCGGAATGCTTCCATTCCTTTTCTCGGCCATGACAATGGAATCTGTAGGAAAGGCAGCATTTGAAATGATTGAAGAAGTTAGACGACAATTCAAGGAGATCCCTGGAATCATGGAGGGGACAGCCAAACCCGAATATGCAAAATGCGTCGATATTTCAACAGCTGCGGCACTCAAGGAAATGCTTGTTCCCGGAATCATGGCAGTCGTTGCTCCAATAGCAATGGGCTTGCTTCTTGGACCGGAAGCCCTTGGAGGCCTTTTGGCCGGTGCTCTTGTAACAGGAGTATTGATGGCTATATTCATGGCCAATGCAGGCGGTGCATGGGACAATGCTAAAAAATACATCGAAGAGGGAAATCACGGAGGAAAAGGAAGCGACCCGCATAAAGCTGCAGTTGTCGGCGATACGGTTGGCGACCCTTTCAAGGACACATCCGGTCCTTCGATAAATATCCTCATAAAACTGATGACAATCGTTGCTCTTGTATTCGCACCACTGTTTGTGAAAATGGGCGGACTGCTGTTTTAGTCCATGACACAAATAAAATTAGTTTTCAAGCTCCCCTTCATATAGAAGGGGAGCTTTTAGCATATGAAATTAAATCTCATTCTAATAATTGGTAAAACAATCAAATGTTCGGTATAATGGAATGACAAATAAAAACAAAGGGTGTGATTGACATTTTAATCGAAAAAGATATGATTTTGCAATTAATGAATGAAAAGGCATATAAACCTATGAAGGAAGACGAACTCGTAAAGACATTTCAAGTCAAGGGAAAGAACATAGGGAAATTCATAACATATTTGGATGAATTGGTTGAGGAAGGCCGAATAATGAAGACAAGGCATGATAAATACGCTTTGCCTGAAAAGCTGAATTTGGTTGTCGGCAAGCTCGACATGACTAAGAATGGATATGGATTTGTTGTTTCCAAGACCGAGAAAGAAGACATATTCATTCCGGCAAGCAAAATCAACGGAGCGATGAATGGCGATACGGTGGTTGCGCGAATATTAAGCAAGGGAGCATTCAATAAAAAGACTGAAGGTGAAATTGTAAAAATAAGCAAAAGAAATAATGAGATTATAGTAGGAACATTCGAGGAAAACAAGAATTTTGGATTTGTGGTTCCTGACGACAAAAAAATGAATACCGATGTTTTCATACCTAAAACCGAGGCAATGAATGCAAAAGCCGGGCATAAGGTTGTAGCTTCAATAACCGCATGGCCAGCTCCGGGAAGAAACCCTGAAGGAAAAATAGTTGAAATCCTTGGAGACAAAGACGATATTGGAACCGACATACTTTCAATAATAAGACGCCACCAGCTTCCCGAGGAATTCCCTAAAAAGGTGCTTGACGAGGCCGAGAGGGTGGAGGAAGCTGTAAGCGAATCTGAAATTGAGGGAAGAAGAGACCTTAGAAATGAAAAAATAGTAACGATTGACGGAGCTGACGCGAAGGACCTTGACGATGCGGTTTCCATAAAAAAACTTGAAAACGGGGACTTCTTGCTGGGAGTCCACATAGCGGATGTTACCCATTATGTCGGCGAAGGCTCAAAGATGGACAAGGAAGCCCTTAAGAGGGCTACGAGCGTGTACCTTGCCGACAGGGTGATTCCAATGCTTCCAAAGAGGCTTTCAAACGGCATATGCAGCTTGAATCCAAAAGTCGACAGATTGACATTGTCGGTGGAAATGCAAATAGATAAAAAAGGTAAACTGGTCAAGTATGATATTTTCGAAAGCATAATCAATTCTTCAGAGAGAATGACATACAAAGATGTTACTGCCTTGCTTGAAAATGAAAAGAGTCCGGAGCTTGAAAAGTATGAATACATCAGGGACATGTTTGAGGACATGAAGGAACTCAGCTCGATCATAAGAAAGAACCGTGAAGACAGAGGGGCGATCGACTTCGATTTGCCGGAGGCGAAAGTAATCCTGAATGAAGATCGAGAAGCGGTTGATGTGGTCGTGGAGGAAAGGACAGTTTCCCATAAAATCATTGAGGATTTCATGCTCATATGCAATGAGACAGTTGCAGAGCATATTTTCTGGCTCAAGATTCCGTTCGTATACAGGGTCCATGAAATGCCCGACATTGAAAAACTTGAAAACTTCAACAATCTAGTCCATAATCTCGGATATCACATAAAGGGAATTGGAACAGAGGTTCATCCGAAAGCGCTGAGAGACCTGCTTGAAAAAGTCAAAGGCCACAAAGAAGAACTTTTTGTCCATACATTGATGCTGCGCTCCTTGAAGCAAGCCCGTTATTCCGAGGACAACCTTGGACATTTCGGATTGGCGGCCAAGTACTATACACATTTCACATCTCCAATAAGAAGATATCCCGACTTGCAGATTCATAGAATAATTAAGGAATATGTTAAAGGAGGCATTACGGAAGGGCGTAAAAAAGCATTGTCTGCCATAGTCAAAAATGCCGCCGAAAGGTCTTCGGAAAGGGAAAGGATAGCTATGGAAGCCGAAAGGGACACAGACGATCTCAAGAAGGCGGAATATATGAGCCACCACGTGGGAGAAGTTTTCGACGGAATAATCACTTCCGTAACATCCTTCGGATTCTTTGTCCAGCTGCCTAATACCATAGAGGGATTGGTTAGGGTTGCTTCGCTTGACGATGATTATTACAATTATGACGGAGACAACATGATGTTTACAGGTGAAAGGACAGGAAAAAGATACAGGCTTGGAGACGATGTCAAAGTGCTTTTGATTCGGGTGGACGTGCCCCAGGGTGAAATAGACTTCGAGCTTGAGGAATTGAAATAAAGCGTCAAAAATGGTAAAATGATATTGAGCCTCCCGGATAGCTTCCGGGAGGTCTTGACTGAAAACAGATTACAAGGAGAAAGCAATGAAAAAGAAATTCGCTGTCATAGGGGCGATTTTGGAAAGGCCCAGAGAAACCCAACACATATTCAACGACAATGTTGCTGAATACAAGGGAATCATAAAAGGTCGGATGGGGATACCATATGACGAGGCAGGAGTTTCAGTCGTATCAATAATAGTATTTGGAACCATGGATGAAATAAACGG
Source organism: uncultured Peptostreptococcaceae bacterium (assembly GCA_964512505.1). GTDB lineage: Bacteria > Bacillota > Clostridia > Peptostreptococcales > BM714 > BM714. The sequence continues at coordinate 1,415 of CAZEHH010000003.1, read as the reverse complement.
ATTGACAGGCAAACTTGGCAACATAAAGGGAGTCAGCGTCAAGACGTCGATTTCAAAAAAAGATTTTGATAGTTGAAGATTAAAAGAATAAAGGATTTTCAAGTTCGGAAGCAGGTGGGCCATGAATGAAATGAAGGTTTTGGCAAACAACAGAAAAGCAAGGCATGACTATTTCATTGAGGAAACCTACGAAGCCGGAATGGTTTTAAAAGGCACGGAGGTCAAATCGATACGAATGGGAAGAATAAACCTGAAGGAGGGCTATGCCGAGATTCATGGAAATGAAATTTTTCTTCTTGGCGTTCACGTAAGCCCTTATGAAAAAGGGAATATTTTCAATACAGATCCTCTGAGGCCCAAAAAATTGCTTTTGAATAAAAGGGAAATAAGAAAACTCATCGGCTATACCACTCAAAAAGGTTACACACTCGTACCGCTTAGAATATATTTGAATGAAAAGGGGCTTGTCAAGCTGGAACTTGGCGTAGGTAAAGGGAAAAAACTATACGACAAGAGGCAGACAATTGCCAAGAAGGATGCAGAAAGAAGAATGCAGAAGGAAATGCGAAAGTCCCAAAGGGGAGAATGACAAGGGGGCGTACAGGTTTCGACGGGGGTATGGAGCATTGAATAGCGAGCTGTGGTTTGTCGGGTGCCACATTAAAAAACTTGGCAAAAAATATAAACGCAGATAATAAATTAGCTTTAGCCGCGTAATGCGGCTCATCCTGCTGTAGCCTACCCGCCGCCGCAGCAATAGGATGTCGATATGCGGGGATCCAGTCTGAGGGTTGTCCCGACCTCTTGCTGAAACAATTGGGACTGGCAGATGAAGCAGCTTGTCATTGAGCGGCTTCGGAAGCGAGAAACAAACCAATGACTGCGCTCGGAGAAGTTTAATGTAAAGTGCTTTCGGACGCGGGTTCGATTCCCGCCGCCTCCACCAAAAATTATCGTATGAAATAAAAAATCACTCTATGAGGATAGGGTGATTTTTTAGTGCGAAAAATTATAACCAATACGAATAACTGGTTTTGTAGGCGGAAACATCTAGATGGAAGCATTAAATATAAATGGAAATAATAGACATTAACAACAAGCTGTTATACAATGTAACAAGAGGAGGTTTTACTCTGGCAAGATAAGGAGGTGATTCTTTATGAAGCAGTTTATCCTTTTATTATAAAAGCACATCATGAGAATGGCAAAATATGTATATATATCCATCTATCTATCTATCGAGGGGGGAATCTAAATGAAAAGATTTATATCTTTGATGATAATTATAATTATCATTTTTACATCAATATGTTTTGCGGATGAAAGCACAGATATATTTTATCAGAATCAAGATAGAGCTATTCAAGCATATGAATTACTACAATCATATGGAATTGATAATGATAAAATTAGTC
>CAZEHH010000002.1:51864-61373 GCA_964512505.1 uncultured Peptostreptococcaceae bacterium | reverse complement strand
TGAAGAGTGCGAATTGCCCTGATTCCATCAGCTCGATTTTTTCCTGTTCGTGGTAATATGTGCTTATGCCCCTTAAAGACATCATGGTAAGAGGCACAATTATGATTGCAAATATAGCTATAGCGGCAACAAGCTCTATAAGAGTCAATCCGCTGTTGTTATTTAATGTGTTTTTAAAATTTTTCGTATTCATAAATCTTCACCCTTCCAGTTACGGGAAGAACAGTTATTGTGTGTTTGGTGTTTCCGCAAGATATATGTATGCTTCCGCCCTTTGACGGATTGCCGAATTCGTTAAATTCGATTTGGTTGTTTGAAAAATTGGTATGGTACAATTTTACTGAAACCGGATATTTGTCGCTTTTGATTATTTTGGGGCCCTGCTTGACATAAATCATTTTGTTTGTGTTGCTGAAGTAGACCCTGCTTTCCCGCCAATTGACGCTTGACTGTTGCTGTGCGCACCTTATGTCGGACACGATTATTCTCTCGAAACAGCTTAGCCTGTAATTGTTTATGGAGCTTCTGACATTCGGGACGGCAATTAAAGCCATTATCGACAGCACAAACATAATTACCACAAGTTCCAAAACAGTGAAGCCTTTGAAATTGTTTTTCAAAGCCATCTCCTCAATTCAGAAATTTCAAATAATAAATTATCAATTGATTATACCACATTATGGCAATAAATGCACCAATTCCTATGAAGGGACCGAAGGGTATGTAATCCTTGCGCGATTTAATTTTTGTTGCCACAAGAATTATTCCGGCGATTCCTCCAAGGAGGAAAGTAAGAAACAAAGCGACAATCGTTTTTTCAAGTCCCAGGAAGAGTCCTATTACTGCAAAAAGCTTTATGTCCCCTCCGCCCATAGCTCCGCGGCTTATTACTGCTACAAGAAGCAATAAACCTCCTCCTACAACCAGCCCCAATAGTGCGTTTTTTATAGTAAGGGAATCTGGAAGGAATATGAAAACTAGGCCCGTGACGATTCCGAAAAGATTGAGCTTGTCGGGTATTATGCGGTGGTCTATGTCGATGAAAGCTGCAGAAACGAGAATACATGAGAGAACCGCAAATCTGACAAAATCAAAAGACAGACCGAACCGCCAAAAGAGCAAAGCGAACAAGCCACCTGTAAGTAGTTCCACGAGGGGATATCTGATTGAGATTCTCTCACCGCAGTGCCTGCATTTTCCTTTCAGAAAAATATAGCTTAATACAGGCACCAAGTCAAGCCGTCCCAGGCGGTGACCGCAACTCCCGCAGCTTGACGGCGGGGATACTATTGATTTGTTTTTTGGCAGCCTATAGATAACAACATTCAGGAAACTGCCTATTATGATACCAATGATAAAAGAAATAAACATATGTATTCCTTATTATAATAGTTATTGTTATAAATATGTATTAGAAAAGACTAGAAATTGTTTAAAAAATAAGTCGAATATTTTGGATTATAAAATGGAAAGACTTAATAATATACAAGGAACCCCCACTCTTTTGAGTGGAGGCAATAAATTCTTCTACAGTTATCTTTGTTTAGTCAAAAGTAATTTCTCCATTACTTTCATTTATACCAGGTTCGGCACTGATGACACCGTTTGCAATAGTCCAAGTGAGAGTGCCTTCCTTTTGATTGTTATCAACTTTCAATGCAGCTCCGGTTTCGAGTAAAGTCGTCGTTAATTCGCCATCGTCCGCTACAGTTACCGTAATATCACCAGTAAGTGTGCCGTCAGCCGCACCTATTGCAACAGCACTATGAAGAGCCCCATATGTTGCGACGTCCGAAGCAATTTTTGCCTTGCCTGTAAAACCACCAATCCTAGGAAGCGCTACTGCTGCCAAAATCCCCAAAATTGCAATTACCACTATTAGTTCGATAAGGGTGAAGCCTTTTTCATTGTTTAGTGCTCTGTAAAACATTTTTAACATAATTATTTCCTCCTCTTAAGATATTTTATTAAAGTTAACAATGATAAACTATTATAACACATTATTGAAAATAATGCATATAAACCATTTCTATCAATCTTATGCAATTATTGAAAATAACTATCCTACATACTGGAACATGTCGAACATTGGAAGAACGACTGAAAGAATTATCATTCCTACAACCACGGCAAGCACGACAATTATAATGGGTTCAATCATGGTTGTCATTTTTTCAACTGCCGAGTCCACCTCGTCGTCATAGAAGTCGGCTGTCTTTGAAAGCATGGCGTCCATTGAGCCCGACTCCTCGCCCACTTTCATCATGGATATGAGAACAAGAGGGAAGACATTGAGCTCGCTCAGGGGGCCGGTAATTCCGCCCCCTTTTCTTATGTTGTCCATGGACCGGTTTATTCCCTTAGATATTACAGCGTTCCCGATGACCTTGTGGACTATGTCCATAGCCTCTATTATGTTTATTCCGCTTGCAAGAAGGCTTGAAAGGGTTCGCGAGAAACGGCTTGTTGCAACCTTCCTGTTTACATCTCCGAAAATGGGTATCTTTAGCTTCAATTCGTCTATCTTGTAGCGTCCCTCATCGGTTGCATAGTATCTTTTGAAAAGGAAAACCAATGCTGCTATTGAACCGAACAAAATGTACCAGTAATGCCGAAATGCCGAGCTTACCGCCATAAGTATCCTGGTAGGCAGGGGAAGCGTGGCTCCGAAGCCCGAAAACATGTCAATGAAGGTTGGCAATACATAAGTCAGCAGGAACCAAATTACGCAAAGCGCTACAAAGCAGACAATTACAGGATAGAGCATTGCATTGTGTACTTTTGTCCTGAGCTTTGTCTCCTTGTCGAAATGGTCCGCCATCCTTCCCATCACAACATCCAGCTGGCCCGATATCTCCCCGGTCTCTACCATGTACACGAGTATCTCGGGGAATACGTCAGGCTGTTTTTTCATTGAATGTGAAAGCAGGCTTCCCTTTTGCACATCCTCGAATATATTTTCAATCGCGGCTTTTAGGCGTTTGTTGGCTGTTTGCCTCTTTAGGAGGTCGATTGATTCTACAAGAGGAATTCCCGCATCGAGCATGGCGAAAAATTGCCTGCAGAAGAGAGAAAGGTCCTTTGATTTGACTTTCGGAGAAAATATGGAGTCAACATTCATTGAGCTCTTTTTTTCGGGCGAGATTTTTATTGGATATATGTTCTTTTTCCTGAGCAGATTCAATGCGTTGTCGGTGGAAGTTGCAGTAATTGTTCCTTTTGCGGCTTCTCCTGACAATGTTTTTCCTGTGTATGTATAGTTTGGCATGGGGACCTCCTTATATGTATATGTTCAAAGCCCTCTTGTCTATGCAGTGAGCCAATGCTTCATCATATGAAATGAGTCTTTTCCTGTAAAGATTAACAATGTAGTTGTCCATGCTTATCATGCCGTCGCCGCTTCCCGTCTGTATGCTGCTCATTATCTGGTGGGTCTTGCCTTCCCTTATGTTGTTGTGGACAGCCTTGTTTCCTATCATTATTTCGCATGCCGCCACTCTTCCGTGGTTGTCCGACCGCCTCAGAAGCTGCTGGGACATTACCCCATTGAGAACGTTTGAAAGCTGTACCTTTATTTGCTGCTGCTGGGAAGGCGGGAAAACGTCTATTATACGCTCCACGGTAGCTGCCGCTCCGTTTGTGTGAAGGCTCGAAAGCACAAGGTGTCCTGTTTCGGCCGCGGTTATGGCAATCTGTATGGTTTCAAGATCCCTCATCTCACCAACGAGTATTATGTCGGGATCCTGCCTGAGCGCGCCCCTGAGAGCGCCCGCGAAGGAACTGCTGTCGCTTCCTATTTCCCTTTGGTCGATTATGCTGTTGCTGTGCTTGTGCAGAAACTCGATGGGATCTTCCAGGGTTATTATGTGGGCCGTCTTGTGGTTGTTTATATGGTTTACCATTGATGCAAGAGTGGATGATTTTCCCGAACCGGTAGGCCCTGTCACAAGAAAAAGTCCCCTGTCCCTGAGCGCCATTTCCTTAAGGACCTCGGGCAGCATAAGGCTGTCGAGACTCGGTGTTTCAAAAGGAATGGGCCTTATTGCAATCGAAATGCTTCCCCTCTGCCTGTATGCGTTTACGCGGAAACGCCCCTTCTTTAGAAGCGAGTATGAAAAATCCACTTCCCCGACTTCATCCAAAACACCTTTTTCGTATTCGCCCATAAGGTGAATGGCAATTTCCCTGGTGTTGTCCGGTTCAAGCACATCGAAAGAATCTACATGGACAAGCTCTCCGTCTACTCTAAATATGGGCGGAACTCCGACTGTTATATGTATGTCGGATGCGTTTCTTTCATATGCCTCTGTGAACAGTCTTTGTAAATCGATCATTTGATCAGCCTCCGATTGAATAAGCCACTTTTGTGTACTCGTCAACAGTTGTTGTTCCTGAGAGTACGAGTTCAAGTGCGTTGTCCTTTAGGGTAGTCATTCCGGAAGTAAGAGCGTAGTCTTTTATCTCGTCTGTTCCGGAAGATCTGTTGACCATGTTTCGTATCTTTCTGTCAAGAATAAGTATTTCGTGTATAGCGGTTCTTCCCCTGTACCCCGTTTCGGAACAATAGGAACATCCCTTTCCGCGGTACAACTTGGTTTCCTTGTCCTTGGGCAACCCCAAAATGTCGAGCTCTGTTTCGTCGGGAGCGTATTCCTCCTTGCACATGGGGCAAATCACCTTGACCAGGCGCTGCGCTATTATGCCTGAAAGTGATGATGATACCAGGTATGGAGCTATGCCCATGTCAACGAGCCTGTCTATTGTAGCTGCCGCGCTGTTTGTATGAAGCGTTGAAAGCACCAGGTGTCCTGTTATTGCAGCCCTGATTGCTATTTCCGCCGTCTCCGAGTCGCGTATTTCACCAACCATAATTATATCCGGGTCCTGCCTGAGCATTGAACGCAGTCCCGTTGCGAACGAAAGGCCTGCCTTTGTATTCACCTGCATCTGGTTTATGCCGCTCACCTTGTATTCCACAGGATCCTCGATTGTGAGTATGTTTCTCTTGATGTCGTTTATTTCAGCTAGCATGGTGTAGAGGGTTGTACTTTTTCCGCTTCCAGTAGGTCCTGTCAAAAGTATTATGCCGTTGTTGGATCGGATTATTTTTTCAAAAAGCTTCATGTTGCTTTCGGTGAATCCCAATTCGGTCTTGTCCTTGAGAAAATTCGTCCTGTCGAGTATCCTTATTACTATCTTTTCGCCGTAAATGGTAGGAGTCGACGAAATACGCAAGTCGTATTCCAAGCGGTCCAGCTTGAATTCTATTCTTCCGTCCTGCGGAATTCTCCTCTCGGCTATGTTCATGTTGGCCATTATCTTTATCCGCGCCACTATGGCTCCGTGTGTTTGCTTGGAAGGCTTCATCACCTCGCGGAGGTCTCCGTCGACACGGTATCTTATCCTTAGGATGCCCTCTCCGGGCTCAATGTGTATATCGCTTGCCTTTTGCTGGACGGCCTGAAGTATTATTGAATTTACAAGTCTCACTATGGGAGCGTTGTTTATCTCGTTCAAGAGGTTGCTGTCGACATCCTCCTGGTTGATATCGTACTCACGCTTGAATTCTTCGACTGCCTTTTCAACGTCCTTTTCACCGTAGTGTTTTCCGATTGCGTTTAAAATGTCCTGCCTCGTGCTTATTACGGGTTTCACTTTAAGAGAGGTCATCTTTTGCATGTCGTTGATGGCAATTATGTTGAAAGGGTCGTTCATGGCGACAGTTATTTCATCGTCTTCTATTTTTACAGGGATGAGTATGTTTTCCCTTGCGAAAGCCTCGTCGAGCATATGGGGGATTTCAGGCTCTATGTAATGCCTTTCGAGATCGATGTGCGGAATGCCGAGCTGGTATTCGAGAACCTCGTTCATTTCCTTGCCTTTTATGTATCCCGAATCGATAAGGATTTCGCCAATTCTTTTTTTGCTTGTTTTTTGTATTTCAATGGCTTCAGCCAATTGCTCCTCGGTTATTTTTCCGATTTGCAGAAGCAAATCTCCCAAACGGACATTTTTCCTTATCATTGCAAGTCCTCCGATTCGATATTGAATATATTGATTATGCCATAAAAATTGTATAAATTCAAAAATTTTGAAATAATATCATCCTTTTTCGGCATTAATTACAACCGAACGCACTTTTGCAGCCATTATGTCGATTGCAACCTTGTTGTAGCCTCCCTCGGGGATAATTATGTCGGCGTACTTCTTTGTTGGTTCAATGAATTGGTTGTGCGCCGGCTTTACTGTTGAAAGGTACTGATTTACCACTGACTCTAAAGTTCGACCCCTGTCCCTTATATCCCTTTTTATTCTTCTTAGAATTCTGACATCGGGATCCGTATCGACGAAAATCTTAATGTCCAGGAGGTCCCTGAGGCGAGAATCCTCAAGCAGCATTATGCCTTCGAGTATTATTATCTCCCTTGGCTCTACTCTCACGGTCTCATTTTTCCTGTCGTGTATGGAAAAATCGTAAATGGGTTTTTCGATGGGTTGAAATGATATGAGTTTGTTCAAATGGTCAATCAGGAGTTCTGTGTCGAAAGCCAAGGGGTGGTCGTAATTTGTCTTTATCCTTTTTTCCATTGAAAGATGGCTTTGCTTCTTGTAGTACGCGTCCTGCTGTATTATGAGAATGTTTTTTTCTGGAAGGGATTTGAATATTTCTTTTGCAACGGTGCTTTTGCCCGAACCGGTGCCGCCCGTTATGCCAACTACAACAGCTCTTTTCATTTCAATTTTCCTCCCTTTTTTTACGCAGTATGTCGAATGCTTTTACAGGCTGGTCCATAAGCAAAAATAATTTTTGCTTTGGATGGGGGGCTTCGGAAACGGGATTCATTTCAGAATCAAAAAGCATCGAAACTTTTTGTGTGAACGACTTGAAACCCGGCTGCATCACTTCTATCTCATCTCCTATTACAAATTTGTTCCGCTGTTCTATTTCGGCAAGTTTTGTATTTTCATCATATGTTTTTACTGCTCCAATGAAGTCGTATGGGCGTTCATATGCCGCGGTGTCGTAAATTTGTGCATTTCCGTCAGGCCTTCCGTCATAAAAACCTCTTTCATATTGTCGGTGGCTTGATTTCTTAAGCTCGTCAAGCCATTTGGGGTTGTACGAATACTTTTCAGTGTCGGCGTAGTAAGTGTCTATTGCATCCCGGTAGGCGCGCACAACGTTCGCGACATAGTATAGACTTTTCATCCTTCCCTCGATCTTAAGGCTTCCTACTCCGGATTCTATAATTTCTTTCAAGTCGCCTATGAGGCAGAGATCCTTTGAATTGAAAAAGTAAGTTCCTTTTTCATCCTCTGAAACCGGGAAATACTCTCCTTGCCGTTTTTCCTCAACCAGATGGTATTGCCATCTGCAGGGATGGGCGCATTCTCCCCTGTTGGCATCCCTATTTGCCAGATAATTGCTGAGGAGGCATCTTCCCGAGTAGGATATGCACATTGCCCCGTGGACGAACATTTCGAATTCAAGGGTTGGCGGACTGTTTTCAATGGTTTCCTTTATTTCGGGGAATGACAGCTCGCGGGCAAGGACTATCCTCGGGATTCCCTGATCGTGCCAGAAACTTGCGCTGAGGTAATTGGTGGTATTTGCCTGTGTGCTTAAATGTATTTCCATTTGAGGATGTTTATTCCTGATGTAGGCAATTGTGCCGGGATCGGATACTATCAACGCATCGATGTTCATTTTCTCGAGTCTTGACAGGTATTCGGGCAGTTCTTTCAGATCTTCGTTGTGAGGTATTATATTGAGGGTTGCATATACCTTGCAGCCTCTTTCGTGAGCAAACACTATGCCCTCTTCCATTTCATCAAGCGAAAAGTTTTTGGCTGCCGCCCTTAAGCCGAATGTCTGACCGCCTATGTAAACGGCGTCGGCTCCATATGCGATGGCATATTTCAATTTTTCCAGGTCTCCCGCGGGAGCGAGCAATTCAACTTTATTCATTTGTTGTCTCCTTTTGATAATGTGAAACGGCAAGGCCGTCGCCCACAGGCATAAGCGTGGTCTTCAAACATGGGTGGCTGCACAGGAATTTGATGTATCCCCTCATCGCGCGGACCATTGTGCGGTTTTTTCGCACATTCATGTCGTAGTTTAGAGTGAGTCCGTTCATCAGTATATTGTCAGAAATTATTATTCCTCCATTGTTGAGAAGCGGGAAAGCCTTGTCGAAATACTCCCTGTAATGACTTTTGCCGGCATCAATGAAAATCATGTCGAATTTTTCATCAATTCCCGTAATGACATCAACAGCGTTGCCTTCGAGTATTCGAATGTTGCTGTAGCCGAGCATCTTGAAGTTTTTTGCTGCTTCAAGCGCGCAATCCGGTCTTTTTTCGATTGTTGTTATGCGTCCGTTTTCCATTTCCCCGTAAAAAAGGGAAGCCGAGTATCCGATAGCCGTTCCAATCTCAAGTATCGATTTTATATGTGCTATACGAATGATTAGCCGTATTATGTCTGCGCTTTCCCTTTGTATTACAGGTATGTTTCTTTCGACGGCCAGTTTTCGCATCGCTTCTATTTCGGGCTTGTCACATAGGTGTCCAGTTATGAGATTTATGAGATTTTCATCGTGTATGTTGTTGTTCATATATATATCAGTCCTTGTATTTTAATTGGGCATTCAGATGTTCCTCGTAAGTTTTTGAAAAAACATGGCGTCCCTTTTCATCTCCGGGTATTGCATAGAAAAACAGGTATTCATTGTTTTCGGGATACAGAGCCGCAACAAGCGAGTCCTCTCCTGGAGATGCTATGGGACCAGGAGGAAGCCCCTTCATCCTATATGTGTTGTATGGAGATGAAATCGAAGTGTCTTCATAGGTAAGCGACTCTTTTCTCTCTCCTAACGCGTATTGAACCGTTGCGCACGATTCCAAACGCATGTTTATGTCCAAACGATTATGAAAAACTCCTGAAACCGTTTTTCTTTCGGGCGGGTATTTGGTTTCCCTTTCTATGATTGAAGCCATCGTGACAAGTTCGTTCATTGAAAAACCGGTGTCGGAAAGCCTTTGCCTATATGTTTCATTGAATATTTCATCGAAGCGGTCCAAAAAGATTTCGATTATTTTTTGAGGACCGTATGAATACGGTATGTCATAAGTGTCGGGGAACAAATATCCTTCCAATGTATCGGAATCGACGGTTTCCAGAAAAGAGTAGTCGTATAGGGATGGATCGAGCGCTTTTTCGAATTCTTCTTTCTCAACAAGTCCCTTGGAAACAAGAAGTTCGGTTATTTGCCTCAGCTCGTATCCCTCAGGTATTGTCACGCGGGAAAATTCCACAAAAGAGCTTCCGCGGACCAGTTCGGAGATTATTTGGTCATAATCCATGTCCTGATTAAGAGTGTAGCGCCCTGCCTTTATATTGTTTTCATTTCCGCTTCTTTTTACAAGAAGCATAAAAAGGTTGCCGCTTCGAACAAGTTGTGAATCCTTGAGTATTTGGGCTATGTCTTTTGTGGTGCTTCCGCTTG
>CAZEHH010000002.1:0-51764 GCA_964512505.1 uncultured Peptostreptococcaceae bacterium | reverse complement strand
ACAAGTTGTGAATCCTTGAGTATTTGGGCTATGTCTTTTGTGGTGCTTCCGCTTGGTATTTCAAAAGTTATTTCCTTGGGATTATCGGTGTCGTATGGCCTGTAAAGGGTGTATGCTGCAGACAATGCCGATATCAAAACAAGCAAGCACAGTGCAAACAAGAGTTTTTTCATTTGCTTCCTCCAATTTATTTACTAAACATCATTATATAATTGCTATGTTTGTATTGCAAGGAATGTAAAAGCCCGACCGTCGAATGACAATCGGGCGTTCATTATTATTCAAATTTGCATTGCTTCTGCGAGTATTTTGGACAAGTCGTCCAAAAGCTGGCGGTAACGGCCTTCCGCACGAAAGTATTCGGAACAAAGGGGGTCTTTTGACAAGACTCCGAAAAGCTTGTTGAGTTTTTCCACTTCATTTTCATCGGGTTCCTTGCCGCTCAGCATGGAAACGCGCAAATCCGTTTCCCTCCGCTTAAAATCCAAGAAGGACTCGTTCATGGACTTGTTGGATTCAAGATTATCTTTTGCATCCGCATAATCCTTGTAAGCCTCCGATTCCTTTATTGCCTTGGACAGATTGTGGGCAGAATCGTAAACGTTCATATAATCACTCCTTAAAATTCATTTATTACAGGAAGAATCATAGGATTTCGTTTGGTTTTATTGTATAGATGCCTGCCAAGCGAATCCTTGACGGCCGATTTTAGCGTTGACCATTCCCTGTTGTTCTTTTTGAGACAATCTTCAAGAGCTTCAGCGATAACCTTTTTTGCACCGTCCATAAGATCTTCGGATTCACGCACATAAACAAAGCCGCGTGAAATGATGTCCGGTCCGGAAATGATTTTGTTTTCATTCTTTGACAGGGTCACCACTACAACCATGAGACCGTCTTCTGAAAGTACTTTTCTGTCCTTAAGGACAATGTTTCCCACATCGCCCACTCCAAGCCCGTCAACGAGTATATATCCGCTTGGGACGGTCTCTTTCATTTCGGCAAAATCCTTGTTCAGCTCTATTACATTTCCGTTCTTGCCGATGAATATATTGTTTTGTGACATTCCAAGTTCCTCTGCAAGCTGCGCATGTCTTGCAAGATGGCGATATTCGCCGTGTACCGGTATGAAGTACTTCGGTTTTACCAGTGAATGCATCAATTTCAATTCTTCCTGGCATGCGTGGCCGGAAACATGTACATCATCCAAAAGGTCCTCGTATATAATGTCTACTCCTTTTTCATAAAGAAGGTTTATTATGTTTGATATGGTTTTTTCATTGCCCGGAATAGCAGAGGATGACATTATTACCGTGTCGCCTTCCTGAAGCGCCATTTGCCGGTGTTCGGAGTTTGCCATTCTTACAAGCGCCGACATGGGCTCACCCTGGCTTCCTGTGGTCGCTACAACTATTTCATTGTCGGGGTATCTGTTTATGTCGTTTATGTTGATGTGGATTCCGTCCGGAATGTTTATATATCCAAGCTCCGACGCTACCTTGACCATGTTGACCATGCTTCTTCCTGAAAATGCTATCTTTCTGTTGCACAGATATGCGGCGTCGACGATTTGCTGCAGGCGGTGCACATTCGACGAGAATGACGCTACTATTATTCGTTTTTCAGCACTTGCGAATATCCTGTCAAAGGTTTTTCCAACCTTTTTCTCTGTCATAGTATAACCGGGTCTTTCAACATTTGTGCTGTCTGCCATAAGCGCCAGAACGCCCGAGCTTCCTATCTCGGCAAATCGGTTAAGGTCTATGGGGTCCCCGTCGATCGGCGTAAAGTCGATCTTGAAGTCGCCCGTATGGACAATCTTTCCAACAGGAGTGTCTATTAGCATCCCCACTGCATCGGGGATGCTGTGACCCACTCTTATCAGTTCAATCTTAAACCTGCCCAAAGTGATGGTGTCCCCCGCTTTTCTGACATGGGTTTTCACTTTTTTGTCCAACTTGTGCTCTTTCAGTTTGTTTGCTACAAGGCCAAGCGTCAAATTGGTTCCGTATATGGGAACATTGATTTTCTTAAGAAAGAAAGGAAGACCTCCTATGTGGTCCTCATGACCGTGAGTGAGCACTATTCCCTTAATTTTTTCTTTGTTCTTTTCGAGATAAGTTATATCCGGGATGACGATGTCTATTCCAAGCATCTCATCATCGGGAAAGGCAAGTCCGCAATCGATTATAACTATTTCATCCTTGTATTCAAAAACTGTCAAATTCTTTCCGATTTCGTTCAATCCCCCCAAAGGGATTATTTTAAGATTGTTCTTTGGTTTTCGTTTATTCATATTCGTTTTTTCACTCCTACATTATTGTTGTTTTGTTTGTTTTTTCAAAAGGTCTCCAAGAGCCATCTGTGCGGCTTCCTGTTCTGCTTCTTTTTTGTTTCGGCCCTTTCCTTTTCCTATTTCCATTCCATTAACTGTTACTCGTGAAAAGAAAATTTTTGCATGGTCAGGTCCTTCTTCTTTGTAAATCTGGTAATTCAGTCGCCCTGTGCTTCTTTTTTGAATCAATTCCTGCAGATGGGTCTTATGATCGATGAACAGCTTTCCGTTTACCGCTTCATCAATGATGGATTTCATCCGGCACAATATGAAATACCTTGCCTGCTCAAATCCGCCATCGAGATATATTGCCGCAATAAGCGCTTCCAATGCGTCTGCGAGGATTGACGTTCTTTTTCTGCCTCCCGTAAGCTCCTCTCCCTTGCCTAAAAAGAGATACTCTCCAAGGTTGATTTCCCTCGATGTCTTTGAAAGGCTTGTCTCGCAAACTATTCTTGCTCTCACTTTTGTAAGTTTTCCTTCGAGCAGATCAGGATGATTTCTGAAAAGATGGTCGCTTACAACAATTCCAAGTACTGAGTCCCCTAAAAACTCATATCTTTCATTGTAAGATGATATTTTATTCTCGTTTGCATAAGAGCTGTGAGTCAAGGCTGTCTTAAGGAAATTTATATTCTTGAAATTATAATTTATAGTTTCCTCTAGTTCTGTCATATTCTTTTCCATCTTTGGTCACCCCTTGAGGATTACTGTTTTTTCTATGGATTCTATCACTTTGCTCTTAGCATATATTTCGGCATATACAAGAGCGTTTTTTATTGCTTTTGCATTCGAACTTCCGTGGGCTTTTACAACCGGACGTTTCAGCCCCAACAGGGGGGCACCTCCGTATTCGGTGTAGTCCATCTCTTTTTTGATTTTAGCAAAAGAGTCCTTAAGCAGCAAGGATCCCAATTTGTGCAACAATGTATCTGTCATATGACCCTTTATTGTTCGCATAAGATTGATTGCAACGCCTTCTGTCAGTTTAAGCACTGTGTTTCCGGTAAAACCGTCGCATACGGCTACGTCGCAGAGCCCTTCCGGAAGATTTCTGGCTTCCAGGTTTCCGCTGAAATTGAAGTCATTGGAATTTGACATCAATTCGTATGACTCGTTTGTAAGGCGGTTTCCCTTCCCGGCTTCTTCGCCGATGTTGAGAAGGCCCACCTTTGGAGATTCGACATCAAAGACCTTGTTCATGTATATGGACCCCATGATGGCGAATTCGACCAGATTTGCCGGTTTGCAGTCTGCATTTGCGCCGGCGTCAACCAAAAGTGTAAAACCTTTCCGGGTTGGATAAGCCGGGGACAGCGCAGGTCTCGAAATTCCGTCTATGCGTCCGGTAAGAAATATTCCTCCCGCCAACAGAGCTCCCGTGTTGCCTGCTGAAAGCATCGCGTCGGCTTCTCCGCTGTTGAGCAGTTCATATGCCACAACCATGGAAGAATCTTTCTTTCTTCGTATAGCCTTTGCCGGCTTGTCTTCGTTTGTTATGCACTCTTCAGCGTGATGTATTTCAATGTTTTCGGGTATTGAAAGATTCAGCTCTATGAAGGTTTCGACTAATTGTTCCCAATTTCCAACCAGCATAATATCGGATTCGATTGATTTTGTCTTGAGGGCTTCTACGCAACCCTCGATTATTGCTTTTGGAGCATTGTCTCCACCCATTGCATCAACGACTATCTTCATGTTTCCTCCCTCAGGCGCAATTAGAAACCTATTTATGATTCAACTTATAAATTTTGCAATAAAGCATGGAGGTCATTTTAATCCTCCAAAACCATTATAACATTATTTATGACTCAAAAAAAATAGTAATGACTGGAATCAGCCATTACTATTTCTATAAGTCAATCAGTCAACTTTTAGAACTTCCTTCTGCTTGTAGTATCCGCATGATTTGCAGACTCTATGGGAAAGAACAGGCTCATGGCACTGTGGACATTCAATCACATTAGGCGCAGTCATTTTGACATTCGAAGCTCTTCTTTTGTCCCTTCTGGCTTTAGAGATTTTCCTCTTTGGTACGGCCATTACGACACCTCCTTGCTTAAAAGAAATGGAATTGATTTATGTTTATCCAATATTATTCTATTTAACACAACCCTAATTATATAAATTGCAAAAGGGTTTGTCAAGCACAACTTATTTCAACAATTCCAAAGTGTCCCTGGCAATCATAAGTTCTTCATTGGTCGGTATTACAAGAATTTTTACTTTTGAAGAGTCCTTGCTTACAACGGTTTCTTTTCCACGGACATTGTTCTTTTCTTTGTCCAGTTCCATGCCCATGAATTCAAAGCCGCTGCAAATTATTTCGCGAGCGCTTATGGAGTTTTCTCCAAGTCCCGCTGTAAATACAATGGCGTCTACTCCGCCCATTACAGCGGCGCATGCAGCAATGTATTTTTTAACTCTGACATTGAACTTGTCGAGTGCCAGTTGAGCCCTTGCGTTGCCTTCCTTTGCAGATGACTCGATGTCCCTGAAATCGCTGCTTATGCCGGAAATCCCCAAGACGCCGGACTTTTTGTTTAGAAGATTGTTCATTTCGTCAATTGAAAGATTCTCTTTCTCCATTATGAATGTGATTATGGCCGGGTCGAGGTCTCCGCTTCTTGTTCCCATAACCAATCCCTCGAGCGGTGTGAAGCCCATGCTTGTGTCGACGGACTTGCCATTGTCGATTGCCGTTATGCTTGCTCCGTTTCCGAGGTGGCATGTGATTATTTTGAGAGAATCAAGATCTTTGCCAAGGATGGATGCTGTTCTTTGCGCAACATATTTGTGGCTTGTGCCGTGGAATCCATATTTTCTAACTCCGTATTTTTCATAATACTCGTATGGCAGTGCGTAGATGTATGATGAAGCAGGCATGCTCTGATGGAAAGCCGTATCGAATACTCCAACCATGGGAACGCCCGGCATGAGTTCCATGCAAGCGCGTATTCCGATAAGATTTGGCGGGTTGTGAAGAGGAGCAAGCTCTATGCACTCTTCAAGCGCCGCTATTACATCATTGTTTATGACAACGGAATCGCTGAATTTTTCACCTGCGTGAACTACTCTGTGTCCAACGGCTTCGATTTCATCCATGCTTTCAATGGCTCCGTACTCTTTGTTTACAACAGCCTCCAAAACAAGTTCAAGGGCTTTTTTATGGTCCTTCATAGGTTCTTCTATTACCTTCTTATCTTTTCCGGCGGATTCATGCGTCAGAATCGATCCTTCGATTCCTATGCGTTCCACAAGTCCTTTTGCCATTACGGATTCATCGGCCATATCAATCAGTTGATACTTCAATGATGAACTTCCGCAGTTCACTACTAATACCTTCATGGTTGTTACCCCCTATGTAATATGTTTTCCTTTTACCAATCATAATCATTCTATTAGTAAATCAGCCGGATTTCAAGTCAAAGATTTAGCAAAAGGGCAATAGTTCCGTTATAATGGTAAAAAGGGGTGGTTTGAGTGAAAGTTCTCGGAATAATAGCCGAATACAATCCTTTCCATTTTGGACATCTGCATCATTTGAAAGAATCTAAAGTAATGACCGGTTCAACACATTCAATTGCGGTGATGAGCGGCAATTTCGTTCAAAGGGGAGAGCCTGCAATAATCGACAAGTGGGCAAGAGCCGAAATGGCGGTCAAAAACGGCATCGACCTGGTTTTAGAGATGCCGTTTGTTTTCGCAACTTCAAGTGCGGAATATTTTGGAGAAGCCGGGGTTAAACTTCTCGACTCGCTCGGCATTGTGGAATGCGTATCTTACGGCTCCGAGACCGGGTCTGCAGAACAAATCGAAAAGGCTGCGGAATTCCTTGCAGAGGAAAACGACGATTTCAAGAGCTGCTTGAAAAAATACCTTTCGGAGGGGCTTTCATTCCCATTGGCAAGACAAAATGCATTGGAAAATTCAATGCCCGGATTGGGGAATGTACTCAGGCATTCAAACAATATACTGGCAGTCGAATATGTAAAAGCCGCTAAAAGAATAGGAAGCTCAATGGATTTTGTTCCTGTGAAAAGAATCGGCTCAAGTTTCAATGAAAGAAGCCTAAATGAGCATTCCTTCTCCAGCGCTACGGCTATAAGAAAGGAACTTTACAAAGGCGGCACAGCCCTTGTGAAAAATATGGTGCCGAAGGAAAGTTTCAAGATACTTACGGATTACAATAATTGCACTTCTTCATATCCTGGAAAGGAAGACCTTTTCAATTGTCTGCAGTACAAGATAAGGACTGCAGGCTATGATGAGCTCGCCTCAATCGAGGGGATGCGTGAGGGTCTTGAAAACAGGCTCAAGGCTGCGGCTTACAGTTCCTTGGATTATGAGTCGTTCATAAAAATGGTGGAATCGAAAAGATACCCCAAGTCATCTGTGCAAAGGCTGCTGTTGCATCTGCTTATGGATCTCAAGAAAAACGAACTGAATGAATTTAGAAAAACAGACATGCATTATGCCAGGGTTCTGGGATTTAACGACAAAGGGAAGCATCTGCTTAAGGAAATAAAGAAAAAATCGGATACAAGGATAATTACGAATGTAAACCGACAAAAGCCAGACACCGAATTGCTGCGCAGAATGCTTGAATACGACATTAAGGCAACGGACTTCTATATGCTGCTTATGATGTGGAAAGGCTGCAAGTCAGTAAAAAGTCAGGACAGAGTTAGAGAACCTTATATTCAAGGCATATGAGATTTTAGAAGAAAACATCCGTAAAATCAGGCTTTATCTGCAGGATTTTACGGATGTTTTCTTAAAGTGAAGGCATACTATTTTTCCTTCATATTCTTCAATTCGATTCGATTGCTTTCCAGTGTTTCCAAAATGTCGGAAATATTCTTTTGTAAATTCTTGAGTATGGCGTCTGAATATTTCAAAGAACCCGATTTGATTTCTTCCGCTGTTTCTTCGGCATTTTGGATGATTCCCTTTGCTTTTTTTGTTGATTCTTTTACTATTATGTCATTTTCTATAAGCGAGCGAACATGTTCTTCTGCTTGCGACATCATTTCAGCCGATTCGGCCTTTGCCTTTTCAACCATTTCAACAGATTCTTTCTTTGCCTTCTCTATCATTGATTCCGATTCGTTTTGTGCTTCTTCAAGTATGGATGACCTTTCCTGCTTTATCCATTGCGCCTGTTTGATTTCATCAGGCAAGACAATCCTGATTTCTTTAAGTATGTCAAGAAAATCATTCCGGTCTATCAAAGCCTTGCCTGACAAAGGGAGGTTTGCGCAACTTTCAATCACTTCTTCAAGTTCGTCCAAAAGTTTCAATACACTCATATCAAGGACCTCTCTTTCTTGTTTTTCAATGATTCATATACCAAGGGCGGCACAAGTTCCTCAATGTTCCCGTCAAGAAGAAAAATTTCCTTTACGAGAGTTGAGCTGACAAACGAATAACGGTTGCCTGTCATCATAAAAAGCGTTTCTATTGATTCGTCAAGTTTTCTGTTCATCATCGCCATTTGAAATTCATATTCGAAATCCGAAAAAGCGCGTAGACCTTTAACAAGGACATGGTCGGGTTTTGTACTCATGAAATCAACTAAAAGCCCTTCAAAACTGGTTACTTCGACATTGCCGTAAGGTTCGACCACTTTTCTTATTATTTCAACCCTTTCTTCAATATCGAAGTATGGCTTTTTATTGGGATTGTGCAAGACCCCTACAACAACCTTGTCAAAAACGCGAGACGCCCTTTGGATTATATCAAGATGTCCATTTGTTATTGGATCAAAACTGCCGGGATAAACAGCCGATTGCATTTAAATTTCCTCCATTCCATAGATGGTAAGCATAGTGTTTCCATATTTTTTTTGCTTTGATTTAATCAATCCCCGAATATTTTCAGGCATTTCTTTCCTTTTGTCGTGCTCAACAATTATTTTACCATAATTTGCAATGATTTCTCTATCGAATATATTTTCAATCAATTCAAACGTATCTTTCATTCCATATGGGGGATCAAGAAATATGATGTCGAAAATCTTTCCCTGTGAAGATAAAATGTCTATTGCCCTGAACGCATCATTATTTAGAATTTCAAAATTTTCATTTTCGTCGATTTTCTCCAAGTTGTTTTTCAAAATTTTCATAGCGTTTCTGTCGAAGTCGACAAAGACCACTTCTTCTGCGTTTCGGCTCAAAGCCTCTATTCCTATTCCTCCGGTGCCGGCGAAAAGGTCAAGAAATCTGCTGCCGGCAATATCCCACATCAAAATATTGAAAAGGGCTTCCTTCACCCGGTCTGAAGTGGGTCTTGTATCGCTTCCCTCGGGTCCGCTCAAGTGTATTCCTCTGTATTTTCCTGAAATGACTCTCATGATATGCCTCCTTGCCTTTAACTGATATCTTTTATTTGTTTTGCATAGGAATCAATGGCCCTTTCAAGATCCGGTGAAATATCCAGATTTTCAAGGCTGTCTCCGTAAACCGTTTCTATATCTCTTTGGACTTTTATAAGCGTATTGTAGTGTTTGAACATGTCGGCAAGTCTGAATTCCGGGAATCCATGCTGTTTCAGTGAAAAAACATGACCCGGTCCGCGAATTTTCATGTCTTCCTTTGCAATTTCAAACCCGTCGCTGCATTTCTTCAGGATTGAAGCTTTTTCAATTGTTGATTCATCCTTCTTATCACTTGCGAGATAACAAAAGGAATCATGATTTCCTCTTCCGACTCTTCCACGCAATTGATGTATTTGAGCAAGGCCGAATCGTTCGAATGAATCTATAGCCATAATTGTGGCATTTGGCACATCTATTCCTACTTCTATTACCGTTGTTGATACAATCATGTCAATTTCACCGTTTCGGAAAGCTTTCATTATTCTGTTTTTTTCGGCTTGAGGCAATCTGCCATGCAAGGCTGAAATATTGAAAGAAGGAAATATTGAACCGCTAAAACGTTTAAATGTACCTTCAACCGAAGCAATTGAATCATCTTCATTCTCTATTCGCGGGCAAACATAGAAGACTTGCCGCCCTGAAAGCATTTCATTGCGCATATGTTCATACATGGCTTGCCTTTCACTTTCGCCGGCCGAAAGGAAAGTCTTGACAGGCTTGAGCGGCTTGTTTGGTTTTTCGGTCAAGCGAAGTATCTCCATGTCTCCAAAAATTATCTCTGATATTGTTCTTGGAATAGGAGTCGCCGACATGACTATGATTTGGGGCGATGAACCTTTTTTGACAAGCGAATCATGTTGTTCTACGCCAAAGCGATGACGTTCGTCCGTAATTATCAAACCGAGATTGTAAAAAGCCACATCCTCCTGGATTATTGCATGTGTTCCGATGACGAGATGGCATTTCCCGTTTTTAAGCCTTTCCTTTATTTTTGATTTGCCTTCAGAATTTGCGGTAAGGAGTTCAACCTTCATTTCGATTTTGCCGAAAAGTTGTTTGAACGTGTTGTAGTGCTGCTCGGCAAGCAATTCGGTTGGTGCCATGATTGCGGTCTGGTATCCGCTTAAATGGGACTGTATGGCCGCCATGAAGGCAATCAATGTCTTGCCTGTCCCAACATCACCCTGCAAAAGAATTTTAGGACAATTTTTGCGATGCAAAAGAACCGAAAGGCTGGAAATGACCTTCAATTGGCTGCCGGTAAGTTGAAAAGGGAGCATTTTGACGCTTTCGTCGTTTTGTGGACTGAAGGTTTTCATTGCTGAAACCGATGAATTCAAAAGCCGGGTTTTCTTCATTCTAAGAATCGTCATCTGAAGCATGAAAAATTCCATATATACCAGTTTTTCAAAAGCTGTCCTATATTCCTTTGAATTCAAAGGAAAATGCATTGATTGCAATGTTTTAAGCTGTGATTCGAATTTCCGGGAACGGATTATTATTTCGGGAAGCAATTCGACAGAATCCTTTGATTTTTCAAGAGCAAAAGACACGCATTTTCTAAAATCTTTCTGCGACAAACCAGGCAGGGTTTTATAGACTGGCAAGATCCTGCCAAGTTCTTCAGGATTCACAAATTCTGGATTGACCATTTGAATCCGGGAATACTTTGATGCGGATTTTCCATAAAACAAATAAATACTGCCTTCTTTTATTCTTTTGAATAAGTAGCGGGAATTGAAAAAAACAATTTCCAATTCTCCGGTTGGATCAAAACAGTGGACAACAAGATAAGACTTCCCGCTTTTGGATCTTTTGGCGATGGCCTTTTGAACCTTGACCCTTACTGTGCATGGTTTTGAATCAATCAAATCGCATACTTTCGTCACACTTGAGCAATTCTTGAATCCATTGGGAAAATAGTGCAAAAAATCCTTAACTTCGTCTATTCCCAATGAATGGAACAAATCCTTTTTTTTTGGACCAATGCCAGGTATGTTCAATATGTCGCTCTTTTCCAAATTATCACCCCGTAAACGAAAATGCATGGTCTGCAAAGCCCAATCTCTAGGGCCAGCATTAAGCTGGCCCATGGAATTTATCTATAGATTTATAATGAATGTTTGTAAATTGCGGCTATTTATTCGACCGAAATGATGTAATGGTATACAGGCTGTTTGCCTTCATACACTTCGACATCGATTTCATCGTTTAGATTTTCTATATTTTTCAAAAGTTCCTGGGCCATTTCGGCTTCAATGGAATCGCCGTAATAAATCGTTATTATCTCGTCATCTTCAACGACGGCTTTTTCCAATACTTCAAGGGCAACGGCGTTTATGTCTTTACCGACACTTACTATGTCGCCGTTATATATGCCCAATATGTCGTCTTTTTTTATTTCAATGTCATTGAAGAAGGAATCCCTGACTGAATAGGTTACCTGTATCGTCTTCACTTCTTTTATTGCGTCGGTCATATGAAGAATATTTTCATCGATTCCGGCATCAGGATTGAATGAAAGCATTGCCGTGATGCCCTGCGGTATTGTTTTTGTTGGAACTATTGAAATTTTGCTTTCTGAAATTTTTTGAGCCTGTTGCGCGGCAAGGATGATATTGCTGTTGTTTGGCAGAATGATGATCTCATCCGCATTTATGTCATCTATTGACGACAGCAATTCTTCCGTGCTTGGATTCATGGTCTGACCGCCCTCAATGATCTTGTCAACATTCAAATCATTGAATATCTCTGTGATTCCATCGCCCATGGCAACCGCCATTATTCCGTATGGTTTTGGAGGAATCTTATTTTCATTTGAGTCAACATCTTTTTCATATTGCCTTTCATTGTGCTGATAGCGCATGTTGTCGACCTTTATGTCTATGAGTTCTCCCAATGAAAGGGCTTTCTGCATTACCGAACCGGGTTCATTGGTATGAATATGGACCTTGAGCATTTCATCGTGCCCCACAACAAGCATGCAATCGCCAAATCCCGAGATTTCTTTTTTCAATTCAGCATCCGAAAGGTTTGTTCCCTTTACGATGAATTCAGTGCAATATCCGAATTCAATATCCCCGTTATCTGCGGCTTGAGTCAGTTCCTTTGACAATTTGTGTTGAAATTCCGTCTCGATTTCTTTCACTTTTTCACCAATGATCGCTCCGTAGAAACCCTTCAGTATATAAATCAGGCCTTGCCCCCCGGCATCTACTACTCCAGCTTGTTTAAGAACCGGCAGAAGCTCCGGTGTCTTTGACAAAGCATTGTCGGCATCTTCAATCACTTCCTTAAGGAACTCGTCAAAGTATGGAGTTTTTTCAGAGACGTCAACTGATGAATCCGCAGCGGCTCTGACCACAGTCAATATTGTCCCCTCGACAGGCTTCATTACTGCTTTGTATGCAGTGTCTGCAGCGTTCACCAATGCCTTTGAAAAATCATCCGTGTTCAAAGATGTCTTGCCGCTGCATCCTTTATGGAACCCACGCAATATTTGCGACAATATCACTCCTGAATTTCCTCTTGCACCCATCAGAGAACCGTTTGAAGAGGCTCCGGTAACATTTGAAATAGAAACATCATCCAGTTTGTTCATTTCATTTACAGCCGATTCGAAAGTCATCGACATGTTTGTCCCTGTATCTCCATCCGGAACCGGAAAAACATTCAAATCATTTACATGGTCCTTGTTTGTTTTTAAAGTGGCAGATGCCTGCCTGAACATATCCAATAATATATCGCCGTTTATGGTGTCTATTTTCAAAATAAACCCTCCAATCCTAAAATTCCTGAACCCTTACTTCTTCGATGTTTACATTGACCTTTTGCACATTCAATCCTGTGAATTTCTCTACGGAATATTTTACTTTTTCGATTATATTTTCTGCAACAACGGAAATTTTAGTTCCAAATTGTACAATGACAAACAAATCTATTGAAACATTGTTATTTTCATCGATAACGATTTTAACTCCTTGGCTGAGATTTTCTTTCTTCAAAAGCTTTACAATTCCGTCAGTCGCGGATTTTGACGCCATACCGACCAAACCATAGCATTCAATGGCAGATATTCCTATGATATTTGTAATTACATCATTGCTTATGAAAATGCTGCCATATTCGTTTTTTAATTGAGCAGTCATGGAATCCTCCTTTTTTGCTTGCACCCTATTGAAAACTCTTATATAATGATACAGTATCGGGATTGGATTATCAATCATTAGTATTTAATCATATAAAAATTTTGATTTCAACATTTCCATTGAAAACAAATTTTATATTTGATAGAATAATTGTGTTGCAATTTAAAACTCATTAAAGGAGGTCAATTAAATGTCCAGAAAATGTGATATATGTGGCAAAGGTCAAATTACCGGACATGCGGTAAGCCACTCCAATAAACATGCCAAAAGAGCATGGGCACCCAACATCAAGCAAGTGAAAGCCATTGTAAACGGTTCTCCAAAGAAAATTTCAGTATGCACAAGATGCTTGAGATCAGGCAAAGTTGAAAGAGCGATATAAAAAAAATCTACCATATGGTAGATTTTTTTTATAGTTTCTTATCAGCAATTATTGCAAGCAAAATACCTGATTCGGATGAAATCTCACAATCATCGGATATTGAAACATTGCTTATTCCCCTTGTATCGCCCATTTCCAGGGTTGCATTCTCAAGAGGATACTTGAAACCCCTGAGACATATGCCGCTTACAATAGGATCAAGCGGCAATAAGGAAAGCAAAGAGCCTTTGCGATTGTAAAGACTCTTTCGCCCTTCGACCAAAAATATTTCATGGTGTTCGTCTATGATTTTAGCTTCAATCGAAGACTTCAGCAATTTCCGCAGCAAAAATATGTTCGCTATGCTGTGGTCGAGGCGTGAACCTGTTGCACCTGCAAGGCAAATGCTTTCGCACCCCTTTGCAAAGGCGAATTCGAATGCCAATTCAATGTCCGTAAAATCTTTTTCTTTTGGGTGTTTGCTTATTTCAAACTGACAATTTTCAGGAATTTCGCCAATGGAATCAAAATCTCCAATCAGAAGATCTGGAGTCATTCCTGCATTTTTCAATCTATTGTATCCGCCGTCGGCTGCAATTATAAAATCCGGGCCAAAATCTTTTGCTTCAGCAGAAAGCCATTTACCGTCTTTAATTTCTCCATTTCCCACAATAAGGCATTTCATTGTTTCTTATCCATATTGACAAATTCATTGAAAAGATTTATGTTTTCGCAAATATTCCGTCCTTTGAATATTGCGGAACCCGCCACCAAAATATCCGCTCCGGCATTCAATACCTTGGATGCGTTTGACGGTTTTATTCCACCGTCCACCTCAATCATAAAATCGAGTTTGCGGTTCTTTCTCATCTGATCGGCTTTATATATTTTTTCGAGACTCTTTTCAATGAAGCTTTGGCCTCCAAATCCCGGGTTTACAGACATAATCAAAAGCAAATCAATTATTTCGGCTATTTCTTCCACCATGAAAAGCGGAGTGGAGGGATTAATCGAAACTCCTGCCTTTATTCCCATCTCCTTGATCATGGAAAGGGTTCTGTGCAAATGTATGTCCGCTTCCGAATGTATAGTCAATATATCCGCTCCGGCATCGGCAAAAGCTTTTATATACTGTCCGGGATTCGAGATCATCAGATGAACATCCAATTCCAAATCCGTTATCTTTCTAATAGATTGGAGGACAACTGGTCCAATTGTTATATTGGGCACAAAATGACCATCCATGACATCGATATGAAGCATTTCAATGCCATTGTTCTCCATTTCTTTTATGTCTCTTTCCAAGTTCGCAAAATTTGCGGACAGAAGCGAGGGTGACAATTTCATATTCAGTACCTCCCTGTATTTTTCAATTCATCGATTATCGATTTATAGTTGGCGTATCTTGTCGGGCTTATTCCCCCTGTGGAAACCTGGTGTTTTATTTGGCATCCGGGTTCGTTTAAATGATTGCAGTTTTTGAATTTGCACAAATTGCTGAAATTAAGGAAATCCGGGTAGAATTCTTTGACTTCTTCACAATCAAGCTTTTCAATTTCAAGCGATGTGAAGCCGGGAGTATCCAGTACAAAACCATTTTTGCCTGTCTTTAGCAACTCGGTATGCCTTGTAGTGTGTTTTCCTCTCTTTAATTTCGAACTGATGCTTCCGGTCAACAAATTCATCTTGGGTTCAATCATATTAATTATGGATGATTTTCCGACTCCGGAGGGCCCTGCAAGTACCGTTGTCCTATTTTCAAGCCTGTTTTTAATTTTAGCCATGTCCATATTCGTTTTTGTGCTTGAAAATATGATTTCATAGCCGGTGTTCAAGAAGTGATTGCGTACCTCAATGACAGAATTTGAATCCAAGTCGACTTTGTTGCAGCAAAGCAAAATATCAAGATGTTCCATCTCGCAATTTATAATCAATTTGTCTAGAAAGAGAAAATTTGGCTTCGGAAAATCAACAGAAAATACGACCATTACCTGATCCACATTTGAAACCGGCGGCCTGCTCAGCTTATTTTTTCTTCTCATGATTTTTTCGATTACGTATCCATGTTTTTCTATTGAAAATTCAATATTGTCTCCGGTGAGAATTCGTCCATGCTCTGTTTTTATCTTCTTTCGTGCTCTGCATTCGATTGTAGAATCGCCGTAAGCCACATAATAGAAACCGCCTATTCCCTTTGTCACCTTTCCTTCCATGGAACCTCCTTATTCAAAAATCTCTTCTTCCGAAAAAGCCAAAGTTCCATCGAAGAAAACCTCTACGAGCGCTTTGCTGTTTCCTTCGATTTCAAGGCTTAAGTTTTGATCCGACTTTTTTACCGAATCATTGAAAAGCACCCTTTGGGAAGCGCCTTCAGTAATAACGACTTTTACTTGAGCTTCTTCAGTACTGAAGCTCAATGGGATAATCAAAGTTTTTGAGAAAGTTTTTTCTTGAAAAGCCGATCCATTGCTGACCAATAGATCAATAGAAGTATTTTGCGAAATTTCCGTCCCGGAAGAAACGCTTTGCCTTATCACACGGTTTTTTTCGACTGTTTCGCTGTTTTCGAAAGCGATGTTCCCTATTGAAAGGCCCAGTTCAGCAAGATTGCTTTTAGCGGAATCAAGAGTTCTGCCTACAAGATTGGGCATTATGAAGGTTTGAACATCCTGCCCCTGGCTGAGCAAGAGGTCTATAGGTGTGTATTCTTCCACAAGCTCTCCAGGTTCCGGGAAATGGTTTATTACTGTGTTCATTGGCAGATCACTGTATACATAATCTATTTCACCGACTGCAAATTTGTTGTTTTCTATTGCTATTATCGCTTCGGTGTTTGTAAGGTTCAAAAGATTTGGAACCTTCTTTTTCATCTTTCCAAGACTTACCGTCAATTTTACCGTATATCCTTCCTTCACAACCTCTCCCCCTGCAGGGTCCTGCATGATTATATTCCCTTTTGCGGTTTCCTGGTCGTATTTTTCTTCTAAAACAACATAGTCAAGTCCATTCGCCAAGAGTGAACTTTTTGCCTCTTCAAAAGAGATGCCTTCCAAGGATGGTATAGCGACTTCGTTTTTTAAAAAATCACCTTTTAAAAATGCATAGGAAGCAAATAATATTAAAACTATTGAAAGAAACAATGCCGAGAGAATGGCGAATGTATAGATGTGCTTTTTATGTTTGATTTTTCTTGGGCGTTTTTTTTGCTTTGAAGCATTGTTTTTGACTTTCGGCAATATGGTTGTTTTTCCCTGATCAATATTAGAATTGTAAAAACCTGTTCTATTTGAGCCTGCCAGGCACAGGTCGTCTGTCAATGATTGAGCCGATTCATAACGGTATGCGGTTATTTTGTTCATTGTCTTCAGAATGATGTCGTTTATGTTGTCCGAAAGATTACCGTTGATTAATTTAGGTGGAATCAAAGCCTCGTTCATATGTTTAAGCGCAACGGTTATGGGAGCTTCACCTTCGTATGGCAACTTTCCGGTAGCCATTTCATACATTATGACGCCCAAAGAGTATATGTCGGTTCTCTCGTCCACGAGGCTGCCCTTGAGTTGCTCTGGCGAAGCATAGTGAACGGTTCCCATCAGATTGGCGGTGTTTACTACGGTGGCGTCGCTGACAGCCCTTGCAATCCCAAAATCGGCAACCTTGATCCGCTTGTCCTTTGTTATCAATATATTTTGCGGTTTGATGTCCCTGTGGATGATTTTATTCTTATGGGCATGTGAAAGAGCGGCCGATATTTGAGTCGAAATATCGATTATCATTTTGTTTTCAAAAGGCGCATTTTCGAGTATTGCCTCTTTCAGTGTTATTCCCTCTACATATTCCATGATTATATAATTGATGTCGCCTTCCACCCCGATGTCATAAATGTTGACGATGTTGGGATGGGACAATTTTGCTGCCGATTGTGATTCGCTGTTGAACTTTGCAATAAAATCTTTATCGTCAACAAATTCTGATTTCAATATTTTTACGGCAACAAAGCGATTAAGCAAATTGCATTTGGCTTTATAGACATTCGCCATTCCGCCTTCACCAATTTTTTCAACTATCTGGTATCTGTTTCCGAGTGTTTTCCCTATCATTTATAAACAACTCCCCGATGATTCATTTAATCGCACCGCTACAATGCTTATATTGTCGAAACCGCCGCGTTTCAATGCCAAAGAGAGCATTTCATTGGCGCTATCCTCCAACGAGCCAAATTTGCGGCATATGTTTTCTATTTCTTTGTCTGTTACATAATCAGTCAAGCCGTCAGTGCACATTATAAGGTATGTCAAACCTTCCGGATTCAATTCTATTAGACTTATGTCAGGCTTGATTGAATCCTGTGTGCCTACAGCCTTGGTTATTATATTTCTTTTTGGATGCTTTTGTGCTTGAGTCGAATCGAGCTGTCCATTTTCAACCATTTCCTGTACAAGTGAGTGGTCCTTTGTAAGACGAAGCAATTCGCCGCATCTGAACAAATAGGCGCGACTGTCTCCGGCATGGGCAATCACAAGCAGATTGTCGTAGAAATAGCTGACAATCATTGTTGTTCCCATTCCGCTCAATGAATCTGTGGAAAGCGATTTTTTGTAGACCGCTTGATTGGCCGCATTGAAAACCTCGGCCAATTTATCCTGCAACTGAGTTGTTCCTTCTGCACTATAGTCATTCAACAATTCATGTGCAGCGGAAACAGCTGTATAGCTGGCTACTTCACCGCCTTTATGCCCGCCCATTCCATCAGCTATTATGAAATATCGGTTTAACGGGTCCATAAAATGGTAGTCCTGATTGTTGTCCCTTTTATAGCCTTTGTCGCTGATAGCTATTTTATCCATATTGCCACCTTGAAATCATATTTTTTGAAGCATGCAAATGAAAAAGCCATCCGTACCGTCTCTATGGGAATACGTATGGATTGCTTCTTTTATGCAAGGAACTGATTTTTTGAAAATTGCGGGATATTTGCCTTCGTTTATATCTACAAGCCTGAAATTATTGTTTTGTTCAAGAAAATCAAAAATGATTTTGTCATTTTCATTGTAGTTGACGGTACAGGTGCTGTAAACGATAAAACCTTTTTTTCTTACATAAACTGCCGCATTTTCGATTAATTTTCTTTGTGTCTTTACAATTTCATCAAGATCATTTTGGAATATTCTATATCTCAATTCGGGTTTTCTTCTGAAAATTCCTATTCCGCTGCATGGAACATCGACTAAAACCCTGTCGGCGGATTCGGATAATTTGTAGTCTGGGCATGTCGAATCCTTTGTTTCTGCATCTATAATGTCAATTCCAAGCCTGTTGGCATTTTCAATGATGTTTTTTACCCTTTGGCTGTACAAGTCGAAAGCGCGAATTCTTCCGGATTGTTCCATCAGTTGTGCTATGTGCGTTGTTTTTCCCCCAGGGGCTGCACAAAGGTCAAAAACGATTTCTCCGGGTCTTGGCGACAAATATTGTGAAACCATCATTGAAGCCTCGTCTTGTATATAATAATGGCCTTCTGAAAAGTATTTATTTTGGTTTGCGCTGGCATTTTTAGATGTTTTTACGGTAAGCCCGTCGTCGGCATGATTGCTATCCTTTGTCTCTATTCCTATGGATGACAGATTTTGCATAAGATCTTTCTTTGTGGTTTTCATTGTATTCACCCTCAATGAAAGCGGAGGGGCCTGGTTGTTTGAAGCTGCAATGCTTTTTATTGATGCGAAGTCGAATTGTTTCGATAATTCTTCGACAAGCCATTCCGGCAAAGAGTATTTCACCGAAATGTTGCTTGTTTCATTCTCTTCACCCGGCAGAGGCAATAATCCTTTTTCATGTTTGCGCACAAAATTCCTTAAGACCCCATTTACAAATCCAGCCGAGTGTTTGTTTGTAATGTTTGCAATTTTAACTGATTCGTTTACAGCTGCTGAAATCGGAACATTGTCGAGAAAAATGATTTGGTATATTGCTATTCTTAAGGAATTGAGAATCTTTCCGTGGATTTTGCCTATTCGAATCTTCGACAAAGCGCTTATGTGATAATCAATCAATATTCTGTTTTCCAATACGCCGTAAAAAATTCTGGTAAGGAGCCTTTGGTCATTGTCGCTTAGCGAACTCCTCTTTATGGCGGAATCGAGTATTTCATTTGAATATGCATTGCTTGAGTCTATCCGCACAAGCAAATCCACAGCTATGTGGCGTATGGTTTTTTTCATTGACTCAGCCTCTTCGATTGTTTCTTAGTATTATGAGACGCATCAGCTGCGCAAGTGAAACGGCTGCAGCTGCAACATATGTCAATGCCGCCGCGTCAAGCACACGTTTTGATTTGTCTCTTTCAACATGATTTACGATACCGGATTCCTCCAACTGCAACAAGGCTCTGGAGCTTGCATTGAATTCGACAGGAAGAGTGACTATATGAAAAAGTATGGCGAAAGTGTAGAGAATTATGCCTACATTTATCAGGCCGTAGATATTGAGCAGTATTCCTGCAAAGACAAGGAACCAAACGAATTTCATGCTGAAACCCGCTACTGGAGCTATGATGCTTCGGAGCGTCAATGGAACATAGTTTGATGAATGCTGTATTGCGTGGCCAGTCTCATGTGCCGCAACGCTGACCGATGCTATCGAATTGCCTCTTGCAACATCATTTGACAATCTTACCACTTTTTTAAGAGGGTCGTAATGGTCGGACAGATTTCCGCCTATGATTTCAATATTTACATTTTCGAGTCCATTGCGATCCAGTATTTTTCTTGCAGTCTCATAGCCTGTCATGCCATTTTGTGTGGGAACTTTCAAATATTTTGCAAATGTATTCTTTACTTTAAATTGAGCAAAAATTGCCAATGCAAATGCAGGCAGCAAGTAAATAAGTCCTTCTAATCCATAAGGATAGTACATATTATTTCCTCCTATTTTCCAAAAATTGCGCCGGGTTCGATTATATGGCCTCGGGCATATTCATCCGAGTACATCGCTTTTTTGTTTGGAAACTGAATACGTTTAAGCGAAAGGCATCCATCGCCTGTTTTTATAAGAAAGCCTCCGTCTCGCATTCCCATAAAAGTCCCGCATGGCAGAGTATCCTCGCATTCCACATAATCGGCTTCCCAAATTTTCATTTTTACGCCTTTGTAATATGTGTATGCAACAGGCCAAGGGTTCAATCCCCTGACAAGGTTCCTTATTTCCTCGGCGCTTTTGTTCCAGTCGATTTCTCCGGTTTCCTTGGACATCTTGGGAGCATAAGTCGCAAGGCTTTCATTTTGACTGACAAATGATGCGTTTCCGTTTTTCAATATTTCAACAGCTTCAAGAATTGCTTCCGAACCAAGGATTGCCAAACGGTCATGAAGCAAGCCCGCTGTATCGCTATAGTTCAAAGGAATCTCCTTTGAAATCAAAATATCGCCTGTATCCATTCCTTTGTCCATCTTCATTATGGTTACGCCGGTTCTTGTCTCTCCATTGATGATTGCGCTGTTTATCGGCGCAGCGCCCCGGTAATAAGGCAAAAGTGATGCGTGTATGTTGTAACAGCCGAGTTTTGGCAAATCGAGCACCTGGCTGCTTAGGATTTGTCCGTATGCGACAACTACAGCCATATCCGGATTGAACCCCTTAATGAAAGAAATAGATTCTGCGGCATTTACATTTACAGGTTGAAAAACAGGAATTCCGTATTTTAAAGCATATTCCTTCACGGGTGTCATCTGCAATATTTTGCCTCTGCCTTTTCTTTTGTCAGGTTGCGTAACAACCAAGGCCACTTCGTGGTGCATGTTAAGAACCTCAAGAGTTTTCAATGAAAATTCCGGAGTTCCAAAAAATATTATTTTCATGAATTCACCTACTCGCTTTCTGAAATTCCTTTGTCTATGAACAATATGCCGTTCAAATGGTCAACTTCATGGCAAAACGCCCTTGCCAACAAGTCGGAACCTTCATATTCCACTTCTTTTCCATTTCTGTCAATGCCCTTTACCTTAACGGTAAGAGGCCTTGTAACGTTCATTGATCTGCCCGGAACACTCAAACAGCCTTCAATGTCCGTTTGCTCACCGTTTTCATAGATTATTTCCGGGTTTATCAGCTGTATGAGTTCGTCTCCAATTCTTATTACAATTACTCTCTTCAACACTCCAACCTGTGGAGCCGCAAGGCCCACTCCGTCTTCTTCGTCCATGGTTTCAATCATGTCATCCAGAAGAATTTGAATTCTCTCGTTAATTTCAGAAACCTCTTTTGACCTCTTCCTCAGTATGGGATCCCCTTCTTTTCGAACATTTCTTATTGCCATTTCGATACCTCCAATTTATACAATTCATTTCATCGCGAATCAATATCGTATGAAAGCTTTACGGACGACTTTCTGAAAGCCTGCCTCTTATTATCATTCACATACTTAATTATACCCATAAATTCTTTAATATCAACCGGCGCATACTTTGCCACAAGCTGATACTTGAATTTTGATTTATATTTGAGGCTGTTGTTTTTGCTTGGACCGAGAATTTTGATGTTCGAGCCTTCGACGGCTTTCTTCAGACAGTCGGCGTAGCCTTTGGCCGATTCAGCGACATTCTTTTCTTCATCGCCAAAGATATGGAAAACTGCCATTCTGAAGAAAGGCGGAAGCTTAAGGGTGTTTCTGTACACAAGCTCTTCTTTGTAAAATTCTCCATAATCATTATTGACTGCATGCCTTATTGCCATTTGCGACGGGTCGTATGACTGTATCAAGAGTTCGCTGTCTTTGTGGTAAATTGATGACCTTATTTTTCGGACCAGAGAAAAAAATCTTTCGTTTGCCTTGTAATCCTGTCCGTAAAGAAACATGTCTGCGTTCAATATTGAAAACAGAACAGGGCGTTCAATCAGATTTTTCTTAAGAATCAATTCAGTGGTTATAATAATTTCATGCTTTCCCGAGTTGAAATCTCGAGCCGATTTTTGCAACGCTCTATATGTTTTTGTTTTTTCGCTGTTTATCAAGATCACATTTGAACCCTTGAATCTGTTTGCGATTTCCTCCCTCACCTTTTCAGGTCCGATTCCGAAATACTTGTAATAATTGCTTCCGCATGAAGGACAGACGGTGTCAGTCGGTGTTTGATAGGAACAGTGCGGACATCTTAACGATTCATCTCCTGAATAATATGAAAGTGAAAGACCGCACGACGGGCACTTCATTACATATCCGCATGATCTGCAGGCAACAGATGTAGAGTGTCCCCTTTGATTCAATAGAATTATTATTCCTTTACCGGATTTTCTGCATGACACGATTTTATTTTCAAGATTTGAGCTGAACATTGTTCTATTGCCGCTTTTCAATTCTTTTTTCATATCAATACATGAAATTCTATTCAAATTTCCTATTTCCGCATTTTTTCCTATAAATAGAGTATTCCTGTTGGAATTTTTAAAATAGTTGCCTATAGACGGACTTATGTCGGAATACATCAACCTGGCATTGTGCGAGTGTTTCAGGAATTCCGCTATTTCGCTTGTGTGAAATTTGGGCATTGAATCCGACTTGTGCCCGTATTCGTTTTCGCGGTCAACAATTATGAGACCAAGTTTTTTATACGGCAGAAACACAGAATTTCGTGTTCCGAAAACCATTTTCGTATTATTTGAAAGAATCGACTTTTGCATGGATTCCAGAGCGGACATGGAAAGATTGCCGCTGTACAATACAGGATTCAGTCGTTCATATTTTTTAGAAAAATTTTTAAAGAGCTTTTCAGCTTCCGCAATTTCATTTGAAACAACCAGAATGCTTTCCATTCTTTTTACCGCTTGATCAATATAATGCAAATAGCAAGCCTCGCGCTCCGGACCGTCAAGCATGCAAAGTATATTGTCAGAAATCCGTTTGTCTGCATTTGCTTCAATGTCGCTTGATGACCTTATAGAGCAATGCGTCCTTTTGGATATAATCAATTCATTTCCAATAAGTTTGTCTATTGACGCTCTTGTTATGCCGGCAGCTTCTATAAGAGAGGCTTCCTCAACACTTCCATTGGCTAAAAGATACATCAAAGCCTTTTTTTGTCTTGTGGCATTTGGGCGTATTTTTGTATCAATGGATTCCACGCTTGAAATTGATTCAGGCAATTCAAGAATCGTATTGCAAGAGGGCTTCGTGCCTCTGATGAATTCCTGGGGCAAAATAGTTTTAATTGCTTGTGCATATGTGCATGCATACTTTTTTCTCATCCAATTGCACAGATTGATTTGTTTTTCGCTCAAAGAATAAACAGGCGAAAACATTTCAATTATTTCCTTTGTTTTAAAATCGGGAACGCGTTTGTGGATGTTGAATACAAATCCCATAAGACGGTTTGAACCTCTGCCGAAAGATACGGAAACCTTGTCGCCTTTATTCAAATCGTATTCATAGCATTCTGGAATTTTATAGGTATAGAGTTTATCTGTATCCTTGTCATTTCTTATCAAAGCAATTTCAGCATACATGATTTTCGCAACCTCCATTCCAATACAAAAGGAGCAGCAGATCCGCTCCTTGATTTCAAAATCGCATTTCCCTATTGTATACAAAATAAAATAATCGGAATTACTATAGTTTTTCTATTTCATCAAAAACTATTCTTGAAAGTTCCTGCTTTGTCATTAGTTCAAGTTCTATTTTTTCTCCGCCTCTTATAAGTATTACAGCTTTGTTTTTATCGGATTTGAATCCCGAATGCTTCAGGCTCACGTCATTTGCCACAATCATATCCAAATGCTTTTTTTCCATTTTCGATTTTGCGTTTGCAATCAAATTTTCTGTCTCGGCTGCGAAACCTACGAGAACTTGTCCGGATTTTTTTATATTGGAAAGATTTTTTAGTATGTCCGGATTCCTTTCAAGTTCCAATACAAAATCATCTTTTGATTTTTTGATTTTTTGATCGTGGGTTATTTTTGGCCTGTAGTCTGAAACAGCGGCTGATTTTACGATTATGTTTGAATCTTCGCTTTCCCTCAACACTATTTCATTCATCTCGACAGCGCTTTTTACACGTATAAAATTGCAGCCCTTTGGAGGATCAATATCTACAGGTCCGCTGACCAGTGTGACATCAGCACCTCTCGAGACAGCTTCTCTGGCCATAGCATATCCCATCTTGCCTGATGAATGGTTTGTGATATATCTGACCGGATCTATTGATTCAATTGTCGGTCCTGCAGTTAGAAGGACCTTTTTACCTTTCAATGTCTGTTTGGATGTCAAATATCCGGCAACAACATCCACAATGTCTTGTGGTGACGCAAGTTTTCCTATTCCTTCATCGCCGCACGCAAGGATTCCGCTGCCGGGTTCTATGAACTTGTAATCAATGCTTTTTAACAAATCCATGTTTTTCTGAACGATCGGATTCAAATACATTTTGGAATTCATTGCTGGAGCAATGAATTTTTTCGCTTCCGTAGCCATAACGGTTGTAGTCAACATGTCATCGGCTATTCCGCCTGCAATTTTTCCTATTATATTTGCTGAAGCTGGCGCAATCAAAAAAACATCTGCTGATTTTGCAAGCGATATGTGGTCTATTTCCCATCTGAAAGGTTCGGAAAACATATCTGTATATACTGGATTGTTTGAAAGTGTTTGCAAAGTGCATTCACCAATAAGCTTGGTGGATGACTTTGTCATTATAACCTTTACTTCAGCATTCAGTTTTTTTAAAAGGCTTATGATTTCGGCAGCTTTATATGCTGCAATACTGCCTGAAACACCAATCACTACGGTTTTCCCTTTTAACATTGCGCACCTCTATTTTTCGCTTTTGACAATATGGAATTTATCATTATAAAATTCGTCTACAGCTGCAGATATGGGTTTGTTTGTTGATAACCCTTCTGTTTCCAATTCTTCTTGTATTATTTGTCTCGCCCTTTTCGATGTTGCGATTACCAAAGAATATCTGCTGTCTATCTTTTTCAACAAATCATTTACTGACGGGTTAAGCATTGGCTTTTTCCTCCTTGTATCTGTCTATTACATCGTCGATGTTTACATTCACCTTGCTTTTTTCTGCAATATATATCGAATCCATTACGTTGACCGCGTTTTCAATTTCATCGTTTATTATATAATAATTATACTCTTTAATAAAGCCGATTTCATCAAATGCGGATTCAAGCCTGTTTTCCATGCTTTCAGGAGTCTCGCTGCCACGCTTTTGGATCCTTTTCTTCAAATCGCTCAAAGATGGAGGCAAAATGAAGATATAGATCCCATCAGGATATTTTTCCTTTACTTGTTTTGCGCCCTGCATTTCTATTTCAAGCAGAACATCTATCCCTTGATTGATTTTCGCCATTACCGTACTTTTTGTTGTTCCATACATATTTCCATAAACTTTGGCATATTCAAGGAAGGCATCGCCTTCCACCAGTTTATTGAATGAATCTTTGGAAATGAAGTGGTAATTCACACCATCAACTTCCATTTTTCGGGGGTTTCTTGTAGTGGTCGATACTGATGGGTATACATTGTCATGATTCTTTAAAAACTTCTTGCATATGGTTCCTTTGCCGGCGCCTGAAGGCCCTGAAACCACCAACAACAATCCCTTCGATGTTTTAGCATTTCCATTCATTTAAAATCCTCCATGACCTATTCGATATTCTGAACTTGCTCCCTTATTTTGGACAATTCGCTTTTCAAGTCAATCACAATGCTTGTGATTTCATTATCCTGAGATTTGGAGCCGACAGTATTAACTTCGCGATTCATCTCCTGCATCAAAAAATCGAGTTTCCTTCCAACGGGGACAGTTTCAAAAGGGATTTTTTCAAGTTCTTTCAAATGCGATTTGATTCTGACTATTTCTTCTGTTATGTCGCTTCTATCCGCGTAAACCGCAACTTCCAGAGCCAGTCTGCTTTCTTCTATCTGTGTTCCTGTGTCCGAGAGAAGTTCGTTTATTCTTTGATTCAGTTTTTCTTTATATTCTTTTACGACATCGGGAATTCTTTTGCTTATGGCTTCAACGCACGAACTTACCGTGTCCACCCTTTCCATGATGTCCACAGATATCCTTTTTCCCTCGTCCTGCCTCATTTCCATTAAATCATTCAATGCATCAGAAACGCAAGATTCAAATTTGACCCAAAGTTCGTCAAGGTCCTCTTCGACAGGTTCGATTGAAAGGATGTCTTCAAATTTCAACAAATGTTCCATTCCCACATTCTTGTTCAACTCATATCTTTCGTTAATGTCATTGAGCGCTTGCATCAGTTTGTCTATCAGTTCGAAATTGGGGTTTATTTTAACGCTTCCGCTTTTGGCCTCATCAATATGGACATATATTTCCACTCTTCCTCTTGTTATTTTTTCCTTTACAAGATTCCTTACTTTTTCCTCAAACAAAGAAAGCTTTTTGGGCAATCTTATTATTATGTCATTGTATTTGTGGTTAAGCGTTTTTATTTCGGCAGTAAGCGACACTGTTCCATCATCATATTCTCCCCTGCCATATCCGGTCATGCTTTTTATCAATGGATTATCCTCCTTGTCATAGTTTGAAAACATCATGTATTTTTTCAGTTGCAGCAATGATGTTCTTGCTGTCTATCAGGCATGAAATGGTGGCATTCGAATCTGAAGTCTGGTATACCTCTATGCCTGATTTGTCGAGCGAAAACAGCAATTTCGCCATTACGCCGGGAACGCCGTGTATTGCCTGACCTACAATCGTCAGTTTCGAACATCCGCTGCGCAGAACGTAATTCAGTTTTATATCTTCAAGCACAAATTCCGCAATCTTCTGATTTTTTTCGTCTATTGCGAAATATTGGTTTTCAATGCCTATGTTTATCATGTCTATGCTTATTTTGTTTTCAGAAAGGCGGTTGAGCAAATCAATGATTTTGAAACTGTCCCTTTCCTTCAGGCCATACTGCAAAACACCTTTCTTCGATACGATTGCTGTGAGAAGCTTTTCTTCCGTTGACACAGAAAGCTTGTCTTTCCATGCAGATATTTGTGTTCCATTTTCATCGATAGGCGAATACAATGACTTTACAACCAGTTTGATGTCGTTGTCCTTGGCATATGACACTGCCTTGAAATTGACAACTTTGGCGCCGCTTTTGGACATTTCATAAAGTTCATCATAGGAAAGCTTTTCAATCAAATGAGCTTTCCCCGTTATTTTCGGGTCTGCAGTCAATACGCCGGGAACGTCTTTGATTATATAGACTATATCCGCTTTCAGAGCCTTTGACAAAACAACGGCCGAAAAATCGCTTCCTCCGCGTCCCAGAGTTGTTGCAAACCCTTCATGGTCAACGCCCTGAAAGCCTGTCACTACAACAATATTGCCCCTATTCATCCATTTTGATATATTTTCTGGATTCACACTTGTTATTTTTGCATCTCCAAAGCTCGAATCCGTTTGAATTCCGGCCTGCGCCCCGCTTAGGGCTACCGATTCATGCCCCGTTTTGCGTATGGTCTCGGAAAGCAAAGCGGCTGAAATCGTTTCACCGCAAGATGCAATCATATCCAAATTACGATTGTCGCAAGCTTCGTTTTCATCCTTAATCATTTTGATCAGAGTGTCGGTTGCGTAGCAGTCACCGAATCTTCCCATTGCGGAAACGACTACAACAGGAAATTTACCGCTATTTTTCATCTCGATAATTCTTTTCGTTGCGGCATCCCTTTGATTTGATGTCATCAAGGATGTGCCGCCGAATTTCATGACAGCAATATTATTTTCCATTTGGGGATTCTCCTAAATTCCTGTAGATCCGAAACCTCCGCTTCCTCTTTCAGTTTCGTCTATCGTTTCCACCTCGACAAGTTCGACTCTTTCATATTTGTTTACAACCAATTGAGCAATGCGGTCGCCGTTGTTGATTGTAAATTCATCATTGCTTATGTTTACCAATGCTATCTTTATCTCACCGCGGTAATCGCTGTCGATTGTGCCTATTCCGTTTATAAGGCCTATTCCATGTTTTATTGCCAGTCCGCTTCTTGCTCTGATTTGTCCTTCGAATCCCTTTGGAATCTCAATGAAAAGTCCGGTCGGAATCAACAATCTTTGCAAAGGTCCAATTGTGACAGGATCAGCAATGCATGCTTTCAGGTCCAGTCCCGCTGAATCCAATGTCTTATATTCCGGCAAATTGAACTTCGATTTATTCACTATTTTCACTTTCATTCTTAATCCCCCCATTCTTTTTCTATCATTTTAGCATATACAAGTATTAAAAGGGCAAAAAAAAGCATGACCGAAGTCATGCTATGATTATTTTTTGTCGTTGCCCTTATTGAGCAAAGCTTTTCTGGACAGGTTTATTCTTCCCATCTTGTCGATTTCTTTTACTATTACTTTTATTTCGTCTCCCACATTGAACTTGTCCTCGACTTTTTCAAGTCTTTCGGCAGTCAACTGGGATATATGAACCAATCCGTCTTTTCCTGGAAGGAGTTGCACGAATGCCCCGAATGGCATTATCTTCACAATCTTGCCTGTATAAATCTCACCGACTTCGATTTCTTTTACAATGTCCTCAACCGACTTAATGGCTTGTTTTCCGCTTGCGGCGTCATTTGCTGTAATCAGAACGCGTCCGCTGTCGTCTATGTCCATCTTCACGCCGGTCTCAGCTATGATTCTATTGATAACCTTGCCTCCCGGTCCTATGATGTCCCGGATTTTCTCGGGATCAACCATCATGCTGAACACTCTTGGTGCGTATTCCGACATTTCCGCTCTTGGCTCGGCGATCACTTCGTTCATTTTATCCATTATGAAGAGTCTTCCGTCTCTTGCCTGCTTCAATGCAGTAGAAAGAATTTCACGGTTTATTCCGTGGATTTTAATATCCATCTGTATGGCGGTTATACCGTCTTTTGTACCGGCTACCTTGAAATCCATATCTCCAAGGAAATCCTCAAGGCCTTGTATGTCGGTAAGGATTGATATGTCGTCATCCTCTTTTATCAGTCCCATTGCAATCCCCGCAACCGGCTTTTTGATTGGGACACCGGCATCAAGCAGAGACAGCGTGCTTCCACAAACGCTTGCCTGCGATGAGCTTCCATTGGAACTTAAAACCTCTGAAACAAGGCGTATTGCATATGGAAATTCTTCCTCGGAAGGAATTACAGGCAATAGCGCCCTTTCCGCCAAAGCTCCATGTCCAATCGCGCGTCTGTTTGGGCCTCTCATGAATCCGGCTTCACCAACAGAAAACGGCGGGAAATTATAGTGGTGCATGTATCTTTTCGTTTCCTCCAGACCAATTCCATCCAATCTCTGCGCATCGCCCAAGGAACCGAGTGTTGTTATCGTAAGCGCTTGGGTTTGGCCTCTTGTAAACAGTCCCGAGCCGTGTGTCCTCGGAAGGATACCCACATCGCATGTGATTTCCCTAACTTCGTTGAGGGCTCTGTTATCGGGTCTGATTTTGTCCTTGGTAATCATGCCCCTTACAACTTTTTTCATCATGCTCTTGATTATGCTGTTTATGTCGTTCTTGTTTTCAGGATATTTTTCTATGAACTCATCGAAAACCTGGGATTGTATTTCGTCCATTTTTTCTTTGCGTTCCTGCTTGTCTTTTGTTTTTACCGCATCCTTGAGTTTTTCAAAACCATAATCGAAAATTTCTTTCTCGATTTTCTCATCCGGCTTGAAAAGAGCAATGTCCATTTTTTCTTTTCCGACTTCAGCAACTATTCCGTTTATGAAAGTTATTATTTTCTTTATTTCCTCGTGTCCAAACAATATGGCCTCAAGTACTTTTTCCTCAGAAACTTCATTTGCTCCCGCTTCCACCATCATTATGGCTTCTTCTGTACCGGATACAACAAGGTGCAAATCGGATTTTTCGGTTTGTTCATTGCTTGGATTGATTATCAATTCGCCGTCGATCATCCCAACCAAAACAGACGCGGTAGGTCCGTCGAAAGGTATGTCCGAAATGCTGAGCGCAATTGAAGAACCAATCATTGCAACGATATCCGGAGCACAGTTCTGGTCTACGGACAACAGCGAAGCCACAACCTGCACTTCGTTTCTGAATCCATCCGGAAACAGAGGTCTTATGGGCCTGTCAATCAAACGGTCGGTCAATATCGCCTTTTCGGACGGGCGGCTTTCCCTTTTTATGAATCCCCCTGGAATCTTACCTACGGAATACAATTTTTCCTGGTATTCGACGCTTAATGGGAAAAAATCTATTCCTTCTCTTGAAGATTTTGATGTGCAAGCCGTTACAAGCAATACAGTATCGCCATATTTCAACCAAGCTGCTCCATTTGCCTGCTCGGCTACTCTGCCCACTTCAACTTCCAGCGTCCTGCCGGCAATTTCTGTCTTGAAGCTTTTTATCATGTTTTCCTCCTTATAAATCTTTTCTTTTCATTGTTATATTAAAATTCTATTTAAAAGTCAATTTCCCTTTATTTGATAATATAAAATAATAGAGCGGGGCAATCCCGCTCATAATTATTTTCTCAAGCCAAGTTTTTTAATGAGTGTTCTATACCGTTCGATATCCTTGCTTTTCAAGTAGTTCAGCATGTTTCTTCTTCTACCGACCATTTTAAGCAATCCTCTACGCGAGTGGAAATCCTTTTTGTGTTCCTTCAAATGCTCATTCAAGCTGTTGATTTCATGAGTGAGTATAGCCACTTGCACTTCGGCGGAACCGGTATCGTTCTCGTGAGTCTTGTACTCGTTTATAATTCCGAGCTTCGTTTCTTTTGACATTGACATATTCTTTTCACCTCCATTTTTTTATCCGCTCCAGCCTTGTATGACGTCGGTGATTCGCCCAACAAAGCAAGAGTTTCAGCCGTGCGAATTCATACTATCACAATTGCTCTTTAAAGTAAATGTTTTCAAAGTAATTCATAGCAAAGTCTATGTCCTTTTTAATTCTTTCGGAAAGATGAATCAATGAATTGAATTTTATTTGGTCTCTTACCCTGGAAAGAAACTTTACAGAGATTGTTTTCCCGTATATATCGTCATTGAAATCCAAAATGTGTGTTTCTACTGAACATTCATAGTCATCAAAGGAAACATTTCTTCCAACCTTTGTAACGCTTTTATAATTTTTGCCGCAAACCGATGTCAGAGTGACATAAACCCCTTCTTTTACGGTACAATAATTTGTTTCTTTTGAAAGGTTGGCTGTAGGAAATCCAATTCTTTTTCCATTGCTTTTTCCATGCACTACATGTCCGTAGAGCTCGTACGGGCGTCCCAAAAATTCATTCGCCTTTTCAACGCGGCCTTCATCAAGGTATTTTCTTATAAGAGTGCTGCTTACAATCTGTCCGTCAATTCTAATGGGTTCTATGACTTCAACCTTAAAAAAGCCCTTGGATTCATAAGTTTTGAGAAGCCTTACGTCGCCTTCAGCTTTCTTTCCGAATCTCCAATCGTAACCTACAATTATGTGTTTCATTCCAAGTTTGCCGATTAATATTTCCTCTATGAATTCTTCAGCCTCAATATTCTTTTGATAGTCGTCGAATTCAAGAAACAAAAGATAGTCCGGATTGTACTTTTTCAGTATGCCCATTTTTTGAGCGGGGCTTATTATCAATTTTGTTTGATTTTTTACATCAGCCAAAAGATCTCTCGGATGATTCGAAAAAGTATAAAGAACACTTTTTAAACGATTATTTTTTGAAATTTCCAATAGAGTCATAACAAGTTTGTCGTGTCCTATATGAAAGCCGTCGAATGTTCCCATCGCAACAGCAGTATTTCCCTCTATGTCGCTGATTTCATTTAATTTCATGTATGTTTTCATCGTATTCTCCTGATTCATACAAGCAATTTAACAATTTTAACAAATTCAAATTTGTTTTTTCTGTCAATCGAAAAAACCTTGCCTATTCCCAAAAAATTGTGCCCCGAGTATATTTTGTAGAAGTCGCCCTCTTCATATTCGAGAGGTATTTTGACTGAGTTTCCATTGAATAGACGCATATGGAATGATTCATCCAAATGTATTTCTTTGAAATAATAAAGTGCTTTGTCAGTTCTTATTATCTTGTCTGCTAAATTTTCAACATTGTACGGCACGGCATCAGCCAGGGAATAAGGTCCCGATTCAAGCCTTAAAAGAAATGACATTGCGCCTCCGCAACCCAAACTTTCGCCTATGTCCTCGCACAGTGTTCGTATGTATGTGCCTTTCGTGCAATGAACGTCGATAGTAGCCTTTGATCCATTGAAACTTATCAATTCCAACGATTTTATCTCTACTTCGCGTGATTTTCTTTCGACGGTTTTTCCCTCTCTCGCCAATTCGTAAAGCTTCTTGCCCTTGTGTCTCACTGCGGAATACATTGGCGGTTTTTGCAGTATTTTTCCTGTGAAAGATTTCATGACTTCCAATAATTCCTTCTCATCTGGCATTTCATCGGATTTTTTGATTATGTTTCCCCAGATGTCCTGAGTATCGGTTTTTATTCCAAAGGTTACTTCAGCCCTGTATGTTTTGTCCTCTGAAAGCAAAAATT
Source organism: uncultured Peptostreptococcaceae bacterium (assembly GCA_964512505.1). Lineage (GTDB taxonomy): Bacteria > Bacillota > Clostridia > Peptostreptococcales > BM714 > BM714. Next base: position 19,010 of record CAZEHH010000002.1, on the reverse strand, counting down.
CCGAGATTTTTGTAGCTTTGCCAAGGCATATGGTCATCAAGCCGCATGCCATAGGATCCAAGGTTCCTGTATGGCCGACTTTGGAAATGTTGTGGGTCCTTCTTATATGATTTACGACATCGTGGGATGTCATGTGTGGAGGCTTTATGACATTTACAATTCCGTCAAATTTCAATTTAGAATCCATAATGTTTCCCTGCCTCTTCGATCAGCAATTTGCTTATTTCACCCAGCTTATGCTTTGTAACAAAACCTGCGGCATTCTTGTGGCCGCCTCCTCCGAAAATAGACGCTATTTTGGAAACGTCGTAATCGCCTTTTGATCGCATGCTGACTTTTACGCTGCCTTCGACTTCTTTTAAAAGAAATGAAATATCCACGCCTCTTATGTTTCTCGCCCTCTCGACAATGCCGTCGGATGCGGTATGGTTCAGACCGTATTTTTCGAAAAGCGATTTTTCAAGACACAAGACAGAAAGCCTTTTTTCATAATACAGTTTTAATGAAAGCATGGCTTCAGATTCGAACATAACCTTGTCGAAAGGCTGGTTTTGATAAAGCTGAATATTCAAATTATCTATATCGATTCCCTTTTCCAGAAGCTCAGATGCAATCTTCATTGTTTCAGGGTGGGTATTGCTGTAGAGGAATCTTCCTGTATCTGTTGCTATTGCAATATAAATATTTTCAGCGATAGCGGCATCAATTTCAATTCCCATTGAAATAATCAGATTATATATGATTTCACCCGTTGCGGAAACTTCAGGCAATACCAAATTAAACAATCCGAAATTTTCGTTTGTTCTGTGATGGTCTATGTTTATAATGTCCAATTCGCATATGTCGTCGTATGGAATTGAAAGACGGTTTTTATCGCTTGAATCCAATGCGATTGCAAGGTCGGCAGACGCGACAAAATCCGTCGCATCCGCAATATATTCCGTTCCAATGAACGATATATCATCAGGCAACGGATCAATATTGTGAACGCAAACTATTTTGCCGATTTTTTGAAGAGCCAATTTCAGTGCGATTGAAGAACCTATTGTGTCTCCGTCAGGCATTATATGTGGAATTATCAAAATTCTTTTTGCTTTCTTTATTCTCATGACAATATCGGAAAACATATTATTCCTTCCCTAATTCATCAATGATATGGCTCATTCTTATTCCATTCTTTATGGAGCTGTCTTCCTTGAAAACAGGCTCTGGCGTGTATCTCAGCTTAAGCTCTTTTCCTATTTCCCTTCTGAAGAAACCTTTCGCCTTGTTTAAAGCATCTACAATTTCCGTATCTGAAAGAGTACTGTCGTAAGCGCTTACATATATGAAAGCAAAACGGTAGTCTCCTGTTGTTTCAACATGCGTCACGCTTGTCAGCTTTGGTATTCTCGGATCTTTAATTCCATTAAGCAACAAGCCGGCTACGATTTTTTTAATTTCCTCAGATACTCTTTGAGTTCTTTTAACCTTCATTTTTCCACCTTCTAGTCTCTCTTAACCTCGACAATTTGGAAGGCTTCTATTATGTCGCCAACCTTTATGTCATTGAAATTCTTAAGTCCTATTCCGCATTCGAATCCGGTTTGAACTTCTTTCGCGTCATCTTTAAATCTTCTAAGGGAACCTATTTCACCTTCGTGAATTATTATTCCATCCCTTAACAGTCTTGCTTTTGCGTTTCTGGCAATTTTTCCGCTTATGACGTATGAACCTGCAATGAAGCCCATATTTGGAACCTTGAAAGTCATTCTGACTTCGGCATTTCCAATAACTTCTTCCTTGTAGACAGGCTCAAGCATTCCCTTTATGGCCGATTCAATATCTTCCAATGCCTCATAGATTATTCTGTAGGTTTTTATCTCTATGCCTTCATTTTTTGCTATTGCCGCCACTGAAGGAGCGGGCCTTACATTAAATCCAATGATGATTGCGTTTGAAGCTGATGCCAATAATATGTCAGATTCATTTATTGTTCCCACTGCTCCGTGAATCAGGTTTACATTTACTTCTTCTGAATGGATTTTCCCAAGAGATTGCTTTATGGCTTCAACTGAACCCTGAGCGTCAGCTTTTACAATTATATTCAATTCCTTTACATTTCCCTCTTGTATCTTTTCGAAGAGATTTTCCAGAGTCACATTTTGCACACTCCGCAAATTTGCTTCTCTGAGCATCATTTTTCTTTGGTCGGCAATGTATCTGGCCTTCTTGTCATCTTCCACAACATAGAATTTTTCTCCAGCCGTAGGCACATCCGAAAGCCCTACAATTTCGACAGCCATTGAAGGTTTGGCTTTTTTAACTCGCTTGCCTTTGTCGTTTAACATTGCGCGGATTTTCCCTTGGCACGCACCTGCAACAAGAGAATCCGAAACTTTGAGAGTTCCGTTTTGTATTAGGACAGTCGCTACGGGTCCTCTGCCTTTATCAAGCCTCGACTCTATTATGACTCCTGAAGCGGCTCTTTTGGGATTTGCTTTCAGTTCCTGCATCTCTGATACCAAAACAATCATTTCAAGAAGATCTTCAATGCCGATTCCCTTTATCGCTGAAACCTCGACACAAATAGTGCTGCCTCCCCATTCCTCTATAAGAAGATTGTTGTCGGCAAGCTCTTTTTTAACTCTGTCGGGATTTGCATTTTCCTTGTCGATTTTATTTATAGCAACAATTATTGGCACATCAGCAGCTTTAGCATGGTTTATTGCTTCCATTGTCTGAGGCATTACACCATCATCAGCAGCAACAACAAGCACAGCGATATCGGTAATCTTGGCTCCCCTTGCCCTTAGGGAAGTGAATGCTTCGTGCCCCGGAGTGTCGAGAAATACGATTTTCTGATCGTTTATATATACTTCAGAAGCTCCGATATGCTGAGTGATTCCTCCGGCTTCTCCGTCGGTAACCTTAGTCTTTCTGATTGCATCGAGCAGAGATGTTTTTCCATGGTCTACATGCCCCATTACAGTCACAACGGGCGGTCGCTTTTCGTAATCGTCAGGATTGTCATCTCCCTGGTCTATGAAAAATTCCTCATCGTGATCTTTTTCCTCAACCACAAGAACCACCCCATAGTCTTCTTTTGCTATAGATGCGGCGGTTTCAAACGGGACTTCCTGGTTAAGTGAAGACATTATCCCCATATTCATTAACTTCAATATCAGATTATTGGGTTTTTCATCCAATAATTCCGACAATTCACTTAAAATGATTTTTTCCGGCACGGTCACCGTCTTCATTTCCTGAAAAGCGCTATCTTCGATTTCTTCTTCGGAATCTCCATCGGATTCAGATGAAAGCAATTCAATTACCATTGCGGCCTCTTCATCACTCAACGAACTCATATGATTCGTTGCTTCGATTCCCAAGCCGCTAAGTTCTTCCAGCAGTTCCTTATTGCCGATTCCCAATTCTTTTGCAAGTTTGTATATTCTTATTTTTGACAAATCAACACCTCCATTTAACTCTTCATGTACAATTCATGATTCTTCATGATTGCATCGGCAAGATTATCGTTGCCGATACCCAATATCTTTTTATTTGATAGCCCTGTTTCTTTATTCAAATCAGAACTTTGTCCAAAAACAATTATGTTCGTTTTTTCATTGCATTTATTTTCCAGATTACGCTTGGATCCCTCAGACAAATCCTCGCATGCTATAACCAATTTCAAATTTCCTTTCCTGCTTTCACTTACGCAGGCATCGAAACCGGCAATCAGGCTTCCTGATTTTCTGGCCAAACGAATATATGAAAGAATTTTTTTGCCGAGTTCATCTCTATATCTATTTCGCGACATTTTTTCTTATCTCATCAATGATTATATCATAAATTTCATTTTTGACTTCCATTGAGAATGCCCTGTTAAGCGCCTTGCTTTTTCTAAGTTTTTCAATGCATTCTTCTTTGGGACATACATATGCCCCCCGTCCATGCGCTTTTCCCATAAAATCCACTGCTATGTTGTTTTCCTTGTCTTTAACAATTCTTACAAGTTCTTTTTTTGAGAATTGCTGTCCGCATCCGATGCATTTCCTTAATGGCGCTTTTTTCTTTTTCACGGGAGCGCACCTCCTTGTGATTCAACTTTTTATGATTAATTGTTTCAAACAATTTTACAGTACATGACTTGAGTGCATTCTACTCGTCATCTTCCGAAATCAGGGCATCGTTTTCAATTTCTGATGAATCGCTTGAAACTTCAACAGCTTTGTCAATCATTTCTTCATCATCAGTTGCTTTGTCAGATTCATTGTATTGAGATTCGCTCTTTATGTCAATTTTCCAGCCTGTAAGTTTGGCTGCCAGTCTTGCATTTTGCCCTTCTTTGCCTATTGCCAATGAAAGCTGATAATCGGGCACAACAACAGTTGCGGATCTTCCGGACTCTTCGACTGTGACTTTGGTCACCTTCGAAGGACTCAGTGAATTTGCAATGAATTCTCTGGGATCTTCATTCCATTTGATTATATCGATTTTTTCACCATTCAGTTCCTCTACTATATTCTGTACTCTTGCTCCTCTTTGACCAACGCAAGCCCCAACAGGATCTACATTTTCGTCAGAGGAATAAACTGCTATTTTTGCTCTTGATCCGGCTTCTCTCGATATTCCTTTAACTTCAACAATTCCATCGTGTATTTCGGGAACTTCCAATTCGAAGAGTCTCTTTACCAATCCCGGATGGGTCCTTGAAACAAGCACTTGAGGCCCTTTTGTAGTGTTTTTGACTTCAATTATATATGTCTTTATTCTATCTCCCTGGTTATATTCTTCTCTTTGTATCTGTTCGCTTTGAAGTAAAAGAGCTTCTATTTTGCCCAAATTTATGAATATTACACCTCTGCTGAATCGTTGGATCACTCCTGTTACAATTTCCGATTCACGATTTACAAATTCGTTGAATATAACATTTCTTTCGGCTTCCCTGATCCTCTGCACGACTACCTGTTTTGCTGTTTGAGCGGCTATTCGGCCAAAATCCTTAGGAGTCACTTCTTTTTCAACGACATCGCCTATCTCGAATGAGTCGTTTATTTTTCTGGCTTCTTCCAATTGGATTTCGCAAGTCTCATCTTCCACTTCTTCAACTACAGAAATTTGGGAATATACCATGACTTCGCCATTTTCATTGTTTATATCCACTCTTACATTTTGCGATGAACCGAAATATTTTTTATATGCTGTGATCAAAGCCGCTTCAATCGCATCCAACAGAATTTGCTGATCTATTCCCTTGTCCTTTTCAATTTGCCTTATTGCATCAATCAAATCATTCTTCACTGTTTTCCCTCCCATCAAAATTCGAATATTTTTTTTACTTTTGCGATTTTGTCCTTTGGGATGGAAATTTTAGTTTCATCCACAATAACATCCAACTGATTGTCTTCTATTCCCAGCAGTTGTCCCTTTAAGATCTTTTTGCCTCCTATCGGGTGGAAAAGCTTTATTTCAACCGTTTCACCCGAATATTTATTGAATTCGAAATCCGTTTTAAGGACTCTTTCAACACCCGGTGAAGACACTTCCAAAAAATAATTTTCTTCTATCGGATCCATTTTATCAAGGCGTCCGCTTAAATATTCACTTACATTTTGGCAATCGGTCATGCTGATTCCCGAAGGCTTGTCGATATATACACGCAGGTACCGCTCTTTTCCTTCTTTTACGAATTCAACACCAACCAATTCATAGTCGTTTTTTTCAATAAAAGGCAACAAAACTTCCCTTGTCAGCTCGCTTACTTTTTTCTTTGCCATTTTATTCCCTCCTTATAAACAGAATAAAGAGTGGGCAACCCACTCTTTAAAGCACACATACTATTCTATCCTATTTTAGCATATTCCCCGAATCATTGCAAACTAAACATTTCCAATTGATTTGTCTCCGGGAGCGATTCCATACAACAGTTTTCCATAAGCTTGACAATGATCTTCTTTGGCATCTTCGTCCTTGTCAGCATGTCTTCCATTGAAAGAAAAGTGGTTTTTCCCCTTTCTTCCGCCAAGCTTAAAGCTGCTGTTTCTCCAAGACCTTGAAGACTCAAAAGAGGACACAATAATTTTTTGCCTTCTATTGCAAATCTTTTTGGCTCAGATCTGTAAATATCTATTTTTTCAAATGAAAATCCCCGGCTGTACATTTCATATGCGACTTCCAATACTGTAAGCTGGTCTTTTTCCTTTTGCTTAAGTTTGTTTGAATTGCCGCACAATTCTTTGATTCTTTTCCTTATTTGCAAAGGCCCTTGGCAAATAAGCTCAGAATCGAAATCCACAACCTTGTTTGTAAAATAGCTGGCATAAAAAGCCAAAGGGTGATGCACTTTAAAATAAGCAATCCTGTAGGACATCATGACATATGCCGCAGCATGTGCCTTTGGAAACATGTATTTGATTTTGTTGCATGAGTCAATATACCATTCCGGCACATTGGAATTCTTCATTAAATCAACATCTTCCTCCCGAAGGCCCTTGCCCTTTCTGACATTTTCCATTATTTTAAAAGCATTCTTGTTGGGCAGACCCTTTTGAATGAGATAATTCATAATATCGTCCCTGGTTGATATTACATCCTTTAGTTCAGCAACGCCAGATTTGACAAGTTCCTGAGCATTATTTACCCATACATCCGTTCCATGGGACAAACCGCTTATTCTCACCAGTTCCGAAAAAGTTGTCGGCTTTGTATCGGCAAGCATCTGTCTGACGAATTTTGTGCCGAATTCCGGGATTCCTATAGAACCGATATCGAAGTAATCTTTGTTTTGCAATAAATTCAATGCATCCGCACTTGTAAATAGGCTCATCGTTTCCTTGTCGTCAAGAGGTATGCCGACCGGATCTATATCGGTCAACTCCTGCAGAAACTTAAGTGTTGACGGCGCATCGTGCCCCAGTATGTCAAGTTTCAACAATCTTCCGCTTATCGCGTGATAATCGAAATGTGTTGTCGTAACATCCGTATTGCCGTCATTTGCAGGCTTTTGTACTGGTGTGAATTCATGTATGTCATTGTTTTGCGGAACAACCATTATACCGCCAGGATGTTGCCCCGTAGTTCGTTTTACTCCGGTGCATCCGTCTATAAGTCTGTTTATCTCGTATCTTGAAACTTGCCTTTCTTTTTCCTCCATGAATTTTTTTACAAATCCATAAGCTGTTTTGGTTGCAATTGTACCGATGGTTCCAGCCTTGAAAACCTTTCCCTTGCCGAAAAGCTCTTCGGTGTATTTATGTGCAACCGATTGATACTCGCCTGCAAAATTCAGATCAATATCGGGCTCCTTGTCTCCTTCAAAACCCAAAAATACTTCAAACGGTATGTCTTGCCCATCTTTTCTTAATAGCTCTCCACATACAGGACATTTTTTATCAGGCAAGTCAATTCCACTTCCGTAAACGCCATCAGTCAAAAATTCACTGTACTTGCATTTTTCGCACAAGTAATGGGGAGGCATCGGATTCACCTCTGTAATGTCGCTCATGGTTGCAGCAAGCGACGAGCCGACCGAACCCCTTGAACCAACGAGATAACCGTCTTCAAGTGATTTGGCTACAAGCTTTTGCGCTATTATATACATGACGGCATACCCATTCCCGATTATTGACTGAAGCTCCCTCTCAAGTCTTGACTCAAGTATTTCAGGAAGCGGATTCCCATAAAGCCTTTCCGCTTTTTCATAGCACAAATTTCTCAATTCCTCTTCCGAACCCGGAATTTCAGGCGGAAACGTCTCCAATGGAATGGGCAATATCTCTTCAATCATTTTGTTTACCTTCGCAGGATTTTCTATAACTACTTCCCTTGCCTTTTCTTGTCCAAGGTATTTGAATTCTTCAAGCATTTCATTTGTTGTTTTAAGATATAGGGGAGGCTGATTCCCCGAGTCTGCAAATCCCTGGCCGCTCATGAGTATTTCACGGTTTATCGCATTTTCGGGTTCTACAAAATGCACATCCCCAGTGGCAACAACCATTTTGCCGTTTGCTTCGCTAAGCTCAACTATTCTTTTGTTTATTGAAATCAAATCCTCAAAACCGGAAACAATTCTATTTTCTATTAAAAATTGATTGTTTTCGAGCGGCTGTATCTCTGTGAAATCATAGAAGGATATTATTTCTTTCAATTCTTCATCTTTTTTCTGCTCCAAAATCGCTTGAAACAATTCTCCGGCTTCGCAGGCCGTGCCAACCATAAGCCCTTTTCTTTTTCTTAAAAGCTCGCTTTTTACAATCCTCGGTTTTTTATAAAAATAATCGATGTGTGACATTGTCACAAGTTCGTATAAATTGCGCAAACCCTCTTTGTTCATCGCATACAATGTCACATGAAAAGTTTTTGATTTCTTGAAATCAATTTTGCTTCTCGCTTCTTCATTAATCCTTCCCAAATCATCGCTCTCGTACTTATTAAACATACTGATTAATATTTCAGCTGCAGCCCTCGCATCATCTGAAGCACGGTGATGATTTTCAAGATTGATTTTCAACCTTTTGCATAATGATTTCAGGTTGTATCTTTTATATTCGGGAAATATAAGCTTTGCCATTTCAACGGTGTCTATGACGGTATTTTCTATCGACTCATTGAAAGACTCAAAAGCGTTTCTCATAAATGTATAATCGAAAGAAGCATTGTGCGCGACTATTGGATGTTCTCCAAAATACGATTTTATATCATCTATGATCGAATCCAAAGCAGGAGCATTTTTAACCATTTCATTCGTTATTCCTGTCAACTCCTGTATGTTTTGAGGTATTTCAATTTGCGGATTTATCAACCAGTTAATGGAATCAACTATCTTTCCGTTTCTTATTTTTACAGCGCCGATTTCAGTTATGCGATCGTTCTTGAATGAAAGGCCTGTTGTTTCTATGTCAAATACGACAAATTCTCCATTTTTATCAATACTTTTGTCGTATTCATGGTTTGCAATAATAATTTTAATGTCATCATCAACGAGATATCCTTCCATTCCGTATATGGCTTTTATGTTGTATTTGCGGCTGCATTTATACGCTTCCGGAAAAGCTTGCACAACTCCATGGTCCGTTATAGCCAATGCTTCGTGCCCCATTTCAGATGCTCTTCTGAACAGTGATTCCGTCGAAGACACGCCGTCCATGCTGCTCATGTTTGTATGGCAGTGCAACTCTATTCTCTTCTTTTGTTCATTGTCCACCCTTTTATCTGTTTCATGCATTCTTTCGAAGGAAGTCGTGAACAAAATATTTTCCCTTTCGAACTTGTCATACCGCATATATCCTTTGATCCGCACTCGATCTCCTTTTTCAATTCCTTTAAATCCTTTTTCATTCGATTCAAGGAATTGTTTTGCCGCCAATGTATTCATATAATCTGTCAAATGGATGATTTCGAGTGTTTTTCCGCTTTTAAGGACCTTTCTTTCCTTATGAACAACAACACCCTCAACTAAAGCTGTGCTCTCCTCATTCAGCAACGCATCGCTTATAGAGCTGACTTTTCCCTTCAATTTATATTTTTTATTCGGATTGTTTGTTCTATTGCCTTTTTCGCATGAAAAATCGCTTAGAGCTTCCTTTATCTCAATCTCCTTTTCTTCATCAGTTAAAAATGGTCTTTTTTCGTCAATGTTTTTGAAGCTTAACAAAGGAGCTTTGCCATCACAATTTTTCAATATGATTTGGTGTATCCTGTTCCTGTTCATTTCGTTGTCTATTATTAAATGAACAATCATTTCACTGTTTGTTTCAGATTCGTTCTTCAACTCGATATTGGAAATTATTCCATTTAAATAAGGAAACTTGCTTTTGTATTTCTCGGCGAAATCCCTAAACGAATGGAATGGCTTATTTTGATCTTTTACGAAAATCAATTCGATTTCATTCAAAAAACCCAACTTTTTTTTAAGATGGGTTTTCACAAGTTCAGCCTTTTCCGTTCCCAATGGTTCGTTTATATGGACATGAAGCTTCTTTTTATTTCTTGAATAATTTATTTTTTCTATATCCAGTGAATCTATTGCAAAAGATTTTTCCATGCTTTAAATACTCCCTCATATTTTCTTTATCTCTGAAATCAGCAGATCCAATATGTTTTCAGGATTAGAATTGCCGACAATTTCCCCTTTTCTAAATAAAAACACCTTTCCTTTTGAAGCCGCTATTCCAATATCGGCTTCCTTGGCTTCTCCTGGTCCATTTACTTCGCATCCCATAACGGCAATGGTGATAAGCTTGTCTTGCATATTTTCTTCAAAAATTCTTTCTTCAACCGAATTGACCAGTTTCTCCAAATCTATTGTTGTTCTTCCGCATGTTGGGCATGATATTATTTTATATCCGCAATTTCGTATCCCCAAAGTTCCGAGTATTTCTCTCGCAATTCTGATTTCTTTGACCGGATCGCCGGTTATTGAAACCCTTAGCGTATCACCAATCCCGTCAATAAGAAGGCTTCCTATCCCGATTGATGATTTAACGCTTCCATTGAAAAATGTTCCGGCTTCGGTAACTCCTATGTGCAGAGGATAATCTGTTTCTTTTGAAAGTCTTCTGTAGGATTCTACGGTCGTCAATACGTCTGACGACTTTACCGAAACAACTATGTCTCCAAAACCGAAGCTTTCAAAAAGATAAATGTACTCCAAAGCACTTTCAGTTATCGCTTCAGCTGTAGCGTGTTTGTGTTTCTTTCGTATTTTGCCGCTCAAGGATCCTGAATTTACACCGATGCGTATAGGCACGCTTCTTTCCATGCACGCCAGCGCTATTCTTTCCAGGTTTTCTTTTCTTACAATGTTGCCCGGATTTATTCTGATTTTATCCGCACCGCTTTCAACGGCAGCCAACGCCAGCTTGTGGTCGAAGTGAATATCAGCAATAATAGGCATATCGATATGCTTTTTTATTTCAATTATTGCTTCAGCAGACCTCATATCAGGTATTGCCAACCTTACTATTTCACAACCAGCTTTCTTTAACCGGTGTATTTGTGACAATGTGTCTGCCACGTCCCATGTCTTTGTATTTGTCATTGACTGTATGCTTATCGGGCTGTCTCCGCCTATAGGTATTCCGCCACAAAATATTTTTTTGGTTTTTCGCCTATTAATCATATTTTTCCCCTTCTAAAAGAGTTGCAATCGTCCCAGGTCCTTTATTACCATGTATGCCATGAAGACCATAAGAATTACGAAACCTGCAAAGTGTACGAAGCCCTCTTTTTTTGGATCTATCGGGCTGCCTTTCAATATTTCAATCAATATAAAGACCAGTCGTCCCCCATCAAGAGCCGGCAATGGCAAAAGATTCACTATGCCTAGATTGATTGAAATTACAGCGGCAAGCGAAAGAACAGAAAGAAAGCTGTATTTTGAGGCTTCATTGACCATAGATATTATTCCGATAGGGCCCACCACTTCTCCCTCAAGCTGATTTCCTTTTATCAAATCTCCAAGGAATGTGAATATGTTTGTGGAAACAAACCACAATCTGTCAAATGCCATTCCTATTGAATATATGAAACTTCTTTCTATGAATGGGGCTATTCCTATTACACTTCTTCCTTCTTCGATAACCGGATTTATCTTAACCATAAGTTTTTCATCGTTTCTTTCGACAATCAAACTCAATGTTCCAGTTGAATTTGAAACGATTTCCACTATGTCTCCCCACTCATCGGTATATTCATCGTTTATCTTAATTATCCGGTCGCCTTCGTGTAAATTGCTTGTTTCTGCAGGAAGGCCAGGCAATATTTCTTTTACTGTCGTAGTAGGCGAACCTATGAATATGAACAATAAAAAGAAAATAAGCAATGCCAATACAAAATTCATCAAAGGTCCGGCAAAAATAATCAGAAATCTTTTGAATGGGGATTTCGAGCTGAAACTCTTTTTATGCTCGGATTCCTCATCCTCGCCTTCCATTTTCACATAACCTCCAATCGGGAATATTCCGATTGAATATGTTGTCTCTTTTCCTTCATGTTTTAAGATTTTGGGGCCCATTCCAAGCGAAAATTCATGTACAAGCACACCTGAAAGTTTGGCAGTAATGAAATGTCCGAATTCATGAAAAAAAATTATGCTTCCAAAAACCAAAATAAAATATAAAAAAGTTGTCATGGAATCACCTGTTCCTCAATTTGTCTGTCATCAGTTTCCTTGTCATATGATCTGTTTCGATTATTGACTCATAATCCGGATTTTTGATGGATTTGTGTGTATCTAGAATATCTCTTATATTATTCTGTATATCTGTAAATCCAATTGCTCCACTTAAAAAAGCATCTACAAGGACTTCGTTTGCAGCGTTGAGGGCTACTGGATATGTCCCGCCAATCCGTCCTGACTCATATGCGTACCCGAGACAAGGAAAAACTTCCATATCAGGCTCCTCGAAAGTGAGCGTGCCTATTTTACTCAAATTGAGCGGCGAGAGTCCAAGAGGCCTCCTTTCTCCTTTAAAAAGAACATATCCGATGGGGAGTTTCATGTCAGGATTGCTCATTTGTGCAATCACACTCCCGTCTTCGAATTCAACCATTGAATGAACAATGCTTTGATGATGTACCACAACTTTGATTTTATCAAAATCCACACCGAAAAGCCACTTGGCTTCCAATACTTCAAAACCTTTATTCATCATTGTCGCCGAGTCTATTGTGATTTTTTTACCCATTTTCCAATTGGGATGTGCAAGCGCATCGGCAATCGTCACTTTTTCCAGCTCATTATTCGACATTCCCCTGAATGGGCCTCCAGATGCCGTCAGTATGAGGTTTTTCAAATATTCTTTCTTTTCTCCGTTCAGGCATTGTAAAATTGCGTTGTGTTCACTGTCTACAGGCAAAATTTCCACATCCATTTTTGCCGCGTCCGCCATTATCAGTTTTCCGGCTGTCACCAGTGTTTCCTTGTTTGCCAGAGCAACGTCCGCGCCCAATTCAATCGAACGGCGAGTCGGCGTCATGCCTGATATTCCTACCAATGCATTGACGACGATATCCAAATCTATGCTTTCCAAGGCTTCCAAAATGCCTTTATCTCCATATAGCAGTTTCACTTTTATGTTTTCTTTTAAAATATTTTCAAAAGCCGCCCGGTCGCAAACAACTGCGTATTCAGGCTTGAATTCCATAATCTGTTTAGCAAGCAAATCGATATTCCTGTTGCAGGTTAAAAGCCGTACCGAAAATTCTTCGCGATGTGCTGATACAATTTCCAGTGTTTGCCTTCCTATTGATCCCGTTGAACCCAATAAAGCAATATTCTTCATCGTATCACTCCCATTCCATTCAGGAATATATAGAAAACATAGACGAACGGAGCTGTGAACAATATGCTGTCAAACCGGTCTAGAATTCCGCCATGTCCTGGAATCAAATTCCCGAAATCTTTTGCTCCATTGCGTCTCTTTATGATAGACGCGTGTAAATCCCCCGTCTGTGAAACCATGCTGCCAATAACACCGAATACTATTGAAACCGATGACATTTGCGGAATAAATACAGTTGCATATGCAAATGTACATAGCGCGGATCCCAAAATGCCTCCAATTGCCCCTTCAACAGTCTTTTTGGGGCTTATGGAAGGCGCCAGTTTTTTTCTGCCTAAAAGCGAACCTGTAAAGTATGCAAAAGTATCGGTGGACCATGCAATAATAAAAATAAACCATACCAAAAATCCGTTTTCGAGTTGCGCCGTATAGTATACGAACCGAAAGAAAACTGTTATATAAATATATCCATAAATCATTTCACGGCTTCTTTTTGTTTCGAAAGAAGGTTGAATTATTTCAATTGCCGCCACCCCCAACAAAACAACAAAAAGAAACGGCGCTTCAAATCCGATTTCAAAATCCGTATAATAAAAAACGCCATAAGACATAAGTGTTGCAATCCATAGCCATATACGATAATAATGCAGTTCTTTATTTGCCGGCTGATTTCCAATCGCTTTTTCAAATATTCGGACATATTCGTATATAGCTATCATCGTAACAGTTATTATGGAAAGCAGAAGCAAATTACCGCCCGTATAAACAATGAAAATGAATATGGGAATGCCTATGACAGCAGAAAGAGTTCTCTTTATCATTTTTTCACCTTCCGGTCTTTCAAGCCCAATCCACCATATCTTCTGTTTCTTTCACCATAGGAAGCTATTGCCTCATTCAAATGATCCTTGTTGAAATCCGGCCACAAAACATTTGAAAACCAAAATTCGCTGTAAGCCATTTGCCATAATAAAAAGTTGCTTATCCTCAATTCTCCGCTTGGTCGAATAATCAAATCCGGATCGGGCATACCGCAAGTATACAAATGCGAGGAAACCGTCGATTCATCGATTTCTTCGGTCCTTCCCGCATATTCAACCGAAATTTTCTTTATTGCATGAACCAATTCTTGCCTTCCGCCATAGTTTATTGCTATCGCGACATTGAGTCCGGTATTTTTGCAGGTTTTTGAAGTTGCGGATTGTATTTCATTTTGAGCTTTGACCGGAAGCTTTGTCATGTCTCCTATGGTGATTATTTTTACATTGTTTCTGTGAAGGGACTCTATTTCCCTCTTCAAGTAGAATACAAGCAATTCCATCAAGGCGGAAACTTCCTTTTGAGGCCTTTTCCAATTTTCAGTTGAAAATGCATATAGCGTCAAATATTTAATTCCTCTTTGGGAACAGTTTTCAATAACTTCCCTGATAGCTTCAACTCCGGCTTTATGACCCGCCGTTCTGGGAAGTCCCCTCTGTTTTGCCCATCTTCCATTGCCATCCATAATAATTGCAATATGTTCAGGAATAACATTATTTTCATTCATGATTTCACCCTCTTTAAAAAGGTAGAACCCTCCATGAATAATCTGGAGGGCTAAAAATAGCTGACTGTCAAAACGATGTCGTCCTTGTGAATTTCAGCAAAAACAATTCGACAGACATCAACGGTTCGATCTCCTTTATACTTGGGACTGACAAGTTCTTTTATGACGATATTTTTATGAACATTTTGACTTTCGATCATTTCCCTTCCACAGTCAAGTTCCATCCCCAGTAATGAATTCAATTCAAACTCCATTATACTTCCATTATTTCATTTTCTTTGTTTTCTATCAATTTATCTATTTGATCGATGTATTCTTTTGTCATGTCTTCAACTGTAGCCTCGGCTTTTTTAAAATCATCTTCTGTCATTTCACTATTTTTTTGCATTTTTTTAAATTTTTCATTAGCGGAACGTCTTTCGTTCCTTATTGCTACTTTTGCATTTTCACCTGTTTTTTTGACTAATTTAGTAAGATCCCTTCTTCTTTCTTCTGTCAGCATAGGAACTGCCAATCGAATCAATTTACCGTCATTCGAGGGATTAATACCAATATCCGACAGCAAAATTGACTTTTCGATATCCTTTATTGAACCAGCATCGTATGGCTGTATTACCAGTAAACGCGGTTCCGGAGACGATACATTTGCGATTTGTTTGAGTGGCATTTTTGAACCGTAGTAATCAACGGTAATCCTGTCAAGCAAAGCAGGATTTGCCCTTCCAGCGCGTATTGAATTCAGTTCGTCTTTTAATACACTTTTGGTTTTTTTCATTTTTTCTTCGAGTTCATCATGGACTTGCACTCTCATGTTAATCCTCCTTCACTGTTGTTCCGATATTTTCTCCCATTACTACTTTGTATATATTGTCCGGATTATCCAATCCGAAAACAATTATCGGTATGTGATTGTCCATACATAGTGATGTGGCCGTCGAATCCATTACTTTAAGGCTCTTGCTTAGGACTTCCTTGTATGTGAGATGATCGAATTTCACCGCATCGGGATTTTCATAAGGATCTGAATCATATACTGCATCAACCTTTTTTGCAAGAAGAATGACTTCGGCCTCAATCTCTGCAGCTCTCAATGCCGCTGTAGTGTCTGTCGAGAAAAAAGGATTTCCCGTTCCAGCCGAAAAAATAACTACCCTGTCTTTTTCCAAATGACGTACAGCTTTTCGTTTTATATATGGTTCGGCTATTTGCCTCATTTCAATAGCTGTTTGAACTCTTGTCATTACTCCAATGCTTTCCAGGGCGTCTTGCAAAGCCAAACCGTTTATTACTGTCGCCAACATTCCCATATAATCTGCTGTTGAGCGATCCATGCTTTTACCGGATCGTCCCCGCCAAAAATTTCCGCCTCCGACTACAAGCGCTATTTCAAGCCCCATGTCCTTAAGTTTTTTTATTTGGCGTGCTATGTCCATTACCACGTTTTCATTAATGCCGAAACCGTTTTCGCCGGCCAAAGCCTCTCCGCTTAATTTTAATATAATTCTTTTATATTTTGGCTCCACAAA
The DNA here is from genome assembly GCA_964512505.1 of uncultured Peptostreptococcaceae bacterium. GTDB lineage: Bacteria > Bacillota > Clostridia > Peptostreptococcales > BM714 > BM714. The sequence continues at coordinate 2,670 of CAZEHH010000002.1, read as the reverse complement.
AATACCCCCGTTGTCCCATTAATGTTGTATTATATATTTTCTACAAATGATGCATAATAACCTTTATTTTTCAAAAAAAGGAGAACACTTTTATGTGCTCTCCTCATTATTTATTTGTTCTTTATTTGATTGGCTACTTCCTCTGCAAAATTTTCTTGTCTTTTTTCAATACCCTCGCCAACTACGAATCTTGCAAATCTTCTGATGTTGAGGTTCTCACCGATTTTTGCAATTTTTGTATTAAGAAGGGTTTGTATATCCATGTCGGGATCTTTTATGAATGGCTGTTCCAAAAGACAAACTTCCTTGTAGTACTTGTTTATTCTTCCTTCAACCATTTTTTCCACTATTTTTTCGGGTTTTCCTTCATTCAGTGCCTGTTTTCTCAAAACATCTTTTTCTTTTTCAATCATTTCTACAGATATTTCATCTCTTGATATGAAGAGGGGATTTGACGCTGCAATCTGCATTGCTACGTCTTTGGCAAAATCCTGGAATTCTTCATTCTTTGACACGAAATCAGTTTCAGAGTTGATTTCAACCAAAACCCCAATTCTGCCACCGTGTATATAAGAAGTCACTAATCCTTCAGCAGCGATTCTTCCGGCTTTTTTTGCCGCTTTTGCCAATCCTTTTTCTCTTAGCAACTCAATAGCCTTTTCAATATTTCCTTCAGCCTCGACAAGCGCTTTTTTGCAATCCATCATTCCTGCGCCCGATGTCTCTCTAACTTCTTTAACCATTGCAGCTGTTACAGCAGCCATATTAAACATCTCCTTCTTATCTGTATTAAATATTATATTTATTATTCTGCAGTTTCTTCTCCTGCGATTTCCTCCACAGCATCTTCTTTGGCAATGCTTTTTTCTTCAGCGGCTGCTTCTTCCATTTGTTCGCCTTGTTTTCCTTCGATTACAGCGTTTGCCATTGTTGCAGTTATAAGTTTGACAGCTCTTATCGCATCGTCATTCCCGGGGATTATCAAATCAATCTCATCAGGATCACAGTTTGTATCAACTATTGCCACAACTGGAATACCCAATTTTCGGGCTTCAAGAATGGCAATTCTCTCTTTTCTTGGATCCACAACATATATTACATCCGGAATTCGCTTCATTGTTTTGATTCCGCTAAGGAATTTTTCCAATTTTTCTTGTTCATGCTTAAGTTTGATTACTTCTTTTTTGGTCAGCAAATCGAATGTTCCGTCTTTTTCCATTTTTTCAAGTTGTAATAGACGATCCACTCTTTTTCTTATTGTGGTGAAATTGGTAAGCATTCCGCCCAACCATCTTTGGTTGACGTAATACATTCCGCATCTTTTTGCTTCCTGCTCAATTGACTGCTGAGCCTGTTTTTTTGTTCCAACAAAAAGAATGGTTTTGTTGCCTGTAGTGTTGGCTTTAACGAAATCATAAGCCTTGTCGATCATTTTTACTGTTTTTTGCAAGTCAATGATATAGATTCCGTTTCGTTCTGTGAAAATATACTCCGCCATCTTCGGGTTCCATCTTCTTGTTTGGTGTCCGAAATGAACCCCCGATTCTAAAAGTTGTTTCATTGATACTACTGACATTTGTAAATCCTCCTTTGGTTTTTTCCTCCCCTTTGCCTGTTTTAGACGACTTCGTTAGAAGCACCTGTCAAAAAATTAATGCAAAAGGTGTGTTTTTGTGCCTTTGACAGTATACCATGTAAGCTTGTTTAAAGCAATAAAAATAGACGGCCAATGCCGCCTATTTTTTAAGTTTTTTTAGTTCCTCGAGCAACCTGTCATTCAATATCCTGATGAACGTTCCTTTCATTCCAAGCGATCTTGATTCAATGACACCTGCACTCTCAAATTTCCTTAACGCATTTACAATCACAGACCTTGTGATTCCAACCCTATCTGCAATTTTGCTTGCTACCAGCAAGCCTTCATTTCCGTCGAGTTCAGCGAATATATGTTCAATCGCTTCAAGTTCAGAGTATGAAAGAGTACCTATCGCCATTTGCACAACAGCTTTTTTTCTGGCTTCCTCTTCAATCTTCTCGCTCTTTGATCTTAAAATTTCCATTCCTACGATCGTTGCTGAATATTCAGCCAAAACAATATCTTCCTCTTCAAATTTGCTGTTGTATCGCGCAAGCACGAATGTGCCAAGCCTTTCTCCATTCCCTATTATGGGAACAATTGTGACAAACTTTTCAAAACTTTCAATATCATATTTGAAGATTTTAAGCAAATCATCCCCAGTGATATTATAATTAGTATATGTTATTCTAATCAATTCATCGTTGTATTCATCCGGGAACTTTTTCAAACCTGTTTTTTCATCTGTAATAATTGAAGCATCCGAGGCATCGGATAGGCTTACTCCAAGAATCTTGCCCCTTTTGTTTGAAACGTATACATTCGCATCCAATATTTCACTCAAGGTTTTACATAGCTCTGGAAACGAAACAGGAGCGTCTGCAGACTGTTGCAGTATTCTATTCAGTTTCCTTGTTTTGTTCAATAAACTGCTGTCCATTATTTTACCTCCTAAAGGTCTTATAAACATTATAACTGATTTATTGGAAAATTTGAAATAATTATTATTTTTATGTTTTTTCAATCAAATAATCACAATTCTCGTTAGTGCATTTGATTGTTGTCTTCTTTCCGCTTTTTTTCTCTACAAGCAT
>CAZEHH010000001.1:0-127990 GCA_964512505.1 uncultured Peptostreptococcaceae bacterium | reverse complement strand
TACACGTTCCTTTGGGAAAAGAAACACACCATCTGATAGACAGGGCTGCGCTTGAATCAATGAAAAGATCGAGCATACTCATCAATACGTCAAGAGGACCCGTAGTGGATGAGAAAGCGCTCGTTGAAGCGCTTGGAAAAGGTGTCATTGCAGGCGCAGGACTCGATGTTTATGAAAACGAGCCCAAGCTTGCGGACGGACTTTCATCGCTTGAAAATGCGGTTCTCTGTCCTCACTTGGGAAGCGCGACCAGGGAAACAAGGGGCAAAATGGCGGATATTGCCGCCGAAAACATCATTTCGGTATTGAATGGAGGGCTTCCCAAAACGGGCATAAACGATGTGGCCAAATGAAGCTCAAACAGATAAAGGGATGTGCCCATTACTTGAAGAGCCCTACGAATGTCGGGGTTCTGATAGACGGCAAAGAAGCGGTCCTGATTGATTCCGGAAACGATACGGACAAGGCAAAAAAGATCTACAGGGAGCTTGAAACGCAAGGGCTGAGCATCAAAGCCATCTGGAACACCCATTCGCATGCCGACCATTGGGGCGGTAACCATTATTTGCAGCAAAAGACGGGATGCGAAATAACATCGTCTAAAATTGAGGCGGCCATGATAAACAACAATATAATGGAACCCTTCTATCTTTACGGGGCCGAACCTTTGGAGGTTCTCAAGAACAAGTTTCTGATGGCAAAGGAATGTTCGTGCGGGATTTTCGATTCGAATCATATTGATGTCGCAGGTAGAAGTGTGGAAATCGTCGATTTGAAGGGGCACAGCCCCGGAATGGTAGGCTTTAAAACGGAAGAAGGAGTTTTTTTTACAGGGGACGCCATTTTCTCGCTTGAGATAATTGAAAAGTATAAATTGATGTATTCATCGGACATAACGGGTCATCTGAAAACACTGGACTTTCTGGAAAAATCCGATGCGGAGTATTATGTGCCGAGCCATGGAGATGTTTTTGGATTTGACGGGCTTAAGGATTTGATTGAAAAGAACAGGGATGCGATACTTAGGGTCAATCGAATATTGCTCGATGAAATGGCCGAACCGGCATCCTTGGAGAAACTATTGACGTCATCCATGGATAGACTTGGCGTTTCGATGAACATAGGCCAGCATTTTTTAAATAGAACAACAATATCGGCTCATCTCAGCCATTTGTGCAACGAAGGCTTTGCTGTCGCTCAAATGGACAATAACAGGCTTGTTTATAGGACAAAATGAAAAGCAACCGGCTTTTGTTCCGGTTGCATAGGCGTATTTCATCCGATTATTTGTTTTTGGATTTTTCAAGCTCTAAAGTTATTTTGCTTTGCAAAACGTGAAGCAGTTGATCCGGAGGCACTTCGCTGCCTATGATTCCCTGTGCATGGTGGGCTTTGCCGCCTCCTCTTCCATTGTATTTGTCAAGCAGGTCCTTCAGGACAAGATTTAGGTCGAGTGGATTTTCTGAAGGGGAAGAGGCTAAAAGGACTGTTGTAAAATCGATTCCCGGACATGCCAGCATGAGTATCGCCGACGGATCCCGTTTGAGAATCTTGGATGTCAAAACGTTTGCATCTTTCAAATTGTCGGTTTCGAAAACATGTGAAACAAGAAGATGGCCGTTGTGTATTCGGCTTTTGCCGTATATTTCATCGATTTGATAATCAAGCAGTCTCTCGGAAGTCCTTTTGCTCTTTGAGGTGATTTCCTTCAGGTCGTTTTTCATTCCGGCGCATCGCGTTGGCAAATCCTTTTCACTGCATGAGAGCTCGGACTTGAGGCTTGACAATACCGATGTTTTTTCGGCATAATCTTTTAAAGCGCGGTTTCCGCAGACAAATTCAATGCGCAGCCCTTCCCGGTGCGTGGAACAATTCAGTATTTTTATGATTCCAACCTCGCCGGTACGTTTTGGATGCGTGCCGCCGCATGGCGAATAGTCGAACTGGTCTATTTCAACTATCCTGGGGTTTGAATAGCCTGCCACATCTTTTCTCAAAGGGAAGGATGCGAGCTCCGATTGGTTTGAGGGGAAATGCGTCTTAACGTATAGATTGCCGTATATTATCTGGTTTGCGAAATATTCGATGCGGTCGAGATCGCTTGAATCCAATTGCTTGTCGATGTCGATTGTAAGATTGTCTTCGGTAAGATGGAAACCTACGGTTTCAGCTTCGAAAAGCTTTTCGAGAGAAGCTGAAAGTATGTGCTGTCCCAGATGCTGCTGCATGAAGTCGAAACGCCGTTTCCAGTCTATGCCGCACTGGAGATTTTCGAATTGCTTGGGAATTCCTTCAATCACATGGAAAATATCGCCGTTTTCTTCAAAAACCTTTTTCACTTGAAATTCGCCAATGAAGCCCAAATCGCATGGCTGTCCGCCGCCTTCCGGGTAGAAAGCGGTTTGATTCAGTTTGATATGGACATCTTTGCCAGGTTTTTGATCTATTTTTGTTATGTTTGCTTGAAACTCCTTTATATAAGGATTTTTGTGATATATTTTTACGGTTGACATAAGCATCACTCCTTAAGATGATGATAACATAAATACGGAAAGAGGTGTCATATTGGACTACCATAAATTGATTGAAATCGAAGAAAAATTGCTGGACGATGTGTATGTTTACGGAGTTGAATCGGCAAAAGTGGTAATTGAGGATTTTCAGAACCTGTATGCCAGGAACATCGGGAGCTTGTCGGGATTTGACAAGTGGAGCATATTCAATGTGAATTTGGGAGGGAAAAGCCTGCTGCAACTGTTCATTGACGGCAATAAAGACATTGCGGAAGATGAGAAGCATGTACTCGATGGCTGGTTGCATTCGGAAATGAAAGTTTGTGAAGCAATCGATGTGCCGATAGGCAAACCTTCGGTGTTAAACGACATAATAAGCGGGCAAAAAATTGAGGTTCAAACGGGAGAAAAGCTGAAAAAAGGCGATATTTTCATCGGGCGCATATATGCAATTGACGGCGATTTTTACGCAAGCGGCCATTTGTCTTCGGCAGTCGATCGGAAGATTGCCGAAACGGTGAAGGGGAAATTGCGGGAGGCATACGAATCGTACTGCAACATAAAAGGCTACGTTTCGTTCAAAAGTTATGCTGAAAGCAACCAATGGATTTTTTACAAAATGATTGAAATTATCGAAAATATTGATTTGAAGCAGGATGATGGGACAGTCGAAGTTCATTCGGCCGTTTATATAATTGCGGACAGAAAGCGTTTTCAGGAAAAAATAAGTATGGCGGATTCATTCATTTTGGATGACAGGGACAAGGGAGCGGAATATTATTTATTGCTTGACGGGAGCGACCTCTTGTGCGAAATGGAAGTCCATAAAGACCGCATCGTTCTTAATGGAAATTCATCCGATGAGCTCGAAAGGTCGAGGATGAAGGTGGAAGGCCTGTTTGAAGATTGTGTGGCATTTTCAAAATCATACGTCAAGAATGTTGAAGAATTGTTGGAACAGGAGGATTGAAATGTGGGAATATAAAGTTGAACATATAAAGACTGCAGGCGCTACAAACCTTGTAATGTCAAAAAAAGACCAGGATTTCATCAACAGGCTGGGAAGCGAAGGCTGGGAGCTTGTAGAAGCGGTGCCGACGGTAAACGGAAGGACAATCATAATGTTCTTCAAAAGGCCTCTTGAGATTGACAGAAATAGTATTTGAGTGTAGTATTGTATTGATTGTGAAAGGAGTTTGATTAAATGGAAGTTCCGTTGCCGGATAACAGTGATAGTCCAAAGCCGGTCGAGTTTGAAAAATTGCTGAGAGATATAAAGGAATTGATTAAAAAAGACGACAAAGGCAAACTTGAGGCTTATATAGAAGAGGTTGAGAATCTATTGAGCTATGAAACTATAAGCTACTATGAAAAAGAGTCTGAAAAAATCAAGCAATTGATAAGAAAGCATCCTTATTTCAAGAATCCTTGCACTTATCCTATCAGATTGCTTACAATCATGAAGTATTTGAAGAAAAAGGGCATCGACACAAAAATCAAAGACATCGATTTGCTTGTGAATCGCACCGTTGAAAGCATGGACGGGGTAAGCAGGGTAGGTCCTGGAATGTATATTGTAAAAAAGTCTTAGTATTACGGTACTAAGATTTTTTGATTTGAACAAGGAGACATTATGGGCATTGGCAAAGGGGATTCGAAAAATAAAAAAGCATACATTGATTTTGATTCGGAAGAATCATACATAGGATGGCTCAGAAGCCGTTTGCTTTGCGAATTTGGGATTGAAAATGAAGAATACCGTACATTCATACTCAGGCATCTTGGAAGCGACTATGCCAGCAAGCTCGATTTTGCCGCTGGGCGAAACAATGAACCGGACTTGTTCATTGAGCAAGGGGACGATTATTTTCATGGACTGGCTTTGCAGGGATACATGGACGAATCGTTGCGCATTTCAACAGCGAGTGTATACACTCCGGAGCCGGTTGCCGCTTACTTGGTCGAAAGAGGCATTTTTTATGCGCTTGAAAGAAACTTTGAAGAAAAAGGCGTATATGGTCCCGACCATGGAGAATTTTACGAGGCCCTTGGGAGCATATTGAATGAGAACCGGGAAATGGTCATAAGAACTATGGATATTTCCGCCGGGTCCGGCCTGTTTTTACTGAAGATGCTCTCTGTAATGGAAAGGTCATTGAAAACATGCATTTCTTCAGAAAAGGAGATAAAAGAAATATTGTTGAGACAAGTAAACTATGGAATTTTTGCAAACGATTTGCACAAGCAGGGACTGGAGCTGTTCTTGATTGTGCTTTTGAATCGTTTTTTGGGTACTTTTGAAATTGAAAAAATTAATCCTGCAATCTTTGAGGGGAATGCGGTTTCGGACCTCTTCCTTGGCGATTCTTATGATCTTATTTTGGGCAATCCGCCATATCTGGGGGAAAAAGGAAACATTGATGTTTTCAAGAATGCAAGAATGTCAAATTTCGGCCAACGCTTCTACGAAGCAAAAATGGATTATTTTTACTATTTCATACATAAAGCCGTTGAAATGTTGAAACCGGGAGGAGTCGCATCGTATGTGACTACAAATTATTTCACGACTGCTGACGGAGCAAGAAAACTCAGGACATTTTTGAAGGAAAAAGCATTGTTCAGGGAAATATGCATGCTTGAAGATGTGGAAATTTTCAGTTCTGCAAAGGGCCAGCACAATATGCTCTTCACAATTCAAAAAAGACCCGCATATAGCCGGAAAACGGTGCTTAAAACCGCAAAAGGCAAATCGGACTGTTTTAAGGAAGCCGTAGGAAAAGCCGAAACGCAGAAAATCGACGGCGAATCCATATATGATTCTGATGGAAACATCGTACTGTATGAAAATGCCCTGTTCAAAGATGCTTCTAGGAGCATAAGGCGAAATGCGGAATGTTCATTGGGTGAACTTTGCAAAGTCAGGCAGGGTCTGGTATCGGGATGCGACAGGACAAGCAAAAGGAACATCGCTGCGGCAAAGGGCGATATGCAGACCAATGAAGCCGTGTATGTATTTGAATCAATATGCGATGTTCCGGAAAATCTTAAAAATTCGACATTTATCAAACCCTTTTATAAAAATTCGGATATAAACCGGTATTCACTCAAGGAATCGAAAAGACTGATACTGTATGTGACAAGCCGTAAAATGGAAAAAGAAGAAAAAGAATATGCAGATGCGGTTATCGAACACCTGAATCGCTACAGGGAGATTCTTTCAAGGAGAAGGGAAGTAATAAACGGAGCAAGGAATTGGTACGAACTGCAATGGCCAAGAGACGAAGAAATATTCAAAGGGCCCAAAATAATGGTTCCGCACAGAGCTATGGAGAATCGGTTCGTGTATACTGAAAAAATCTGTTATGCAAGCGCAGACATATATTTCATAAATGGCGAAATGGAGTCAAACCATATGAAAGCGCTTTGCTGTATTTTGAATTCGAGTGTCATATACTTTTGGCTGAGCATCAATGGTAAAAGAAAAGGAAGGCAGCTTGAACTGTATCACACTCCGCTAAAGAGGGTTCCAATCCCCCGTTTGACGGAGCAATCTGTGGAATGGCTTTCTAAAGCGCATGATTGCGATGAAAGGGACGAAAGCCTTATAGACGATTTTGTCTGCAATCTTTACAGGCTGGATGAAAAGGAAAAAGCGGCAATATCGTCATTTAAAGAAAAAATGCGGCAATAGGGAAATGTTTGGAATCGAGGTGGCGTTTTGAGAAGACCCTTGGCTTTATTCATGTTTTCATATCTGATTGGAATTTTGGTTCTGCTTGACAGCCCCATAATCTTCATGACGGGTTTTTCTTTGATGATTCTATGCCTTTTTTATGTATTTGGACGGTCGGAAGAAATACTCAAGCGCTTTTCCATAGCACTTTTCGGGGTCCTGCTCGGAATGGCATTGTCGTTTCATGCATCGGCAGAAATGCAAGACGACGTTTTAGGCAATGGAGAATTCGAGGTCTACGGATACGCGTATGGACCGGAATACGGAAATGCCGGGAAACTGGTCCTAAAAGTAGAAGGCTTAAATGACGAAGATGGATATCGCGATGCGAATGCGGCAATATTGATTTTATCAGATGCCGACCTTTCGGAATACAGGCACGGATATGTCAAATACAAAGGCAGCCTTTACGACGAAAGAAAACCCAAAAATCCGAATGAATTCGATTATAGGCTGTACGGATTGTTCAAGGGATACGACAAGGTGAGTTTTTTTGATGAATCAAGCGGTATTGAGGATGTGCCGGTTGAAGGAAGTTTTGATCCTGTTTCAATTAAAGACGAAATACTTACAAAATCAGAAAAAATCATCGATAGTAAAAGCCGGGCGTATTTTGCATCGCTGGTTTTCGGCGATACAAGCCTTTTAAGTGAAGAACAGGAACAAAACATAGGAATGTCGGGACTTTCCCACCTTTTTGCGGTTTCGGGCCTCCACATAGCCATATTGTATGGATTCTTGCTCAAGCTGTTGGATTTTTTACATATGAAAAACCGCTGGGTTAAATACGTTTTGGTTCTTTCGGTTGTGGCGGGATTCATTTCCATAACCGGTTTCCCGGTTTCCGCTGTAAGGGCTTTCATTTTCATTTCGGTACTGGCGCTTTCAAAGATTGCAAAACGAAAGTATGATCTTCTTAATTCATTGCTCATGGCTGCCATGATTGTATTGACATTGAATCCTTATCAGATTTATTCGCCGGGGTTTCAATTGTCATTCGGAGCCGTGGCATCGATTCATTTCATTTATCCGGCAATCAGAAAATGGATCGGTTCACAAAACATGGCCGTCAAAGCCTTCCTCATATCGCTGGCGGTGCAAATAGGCATCGCTCCAATCATAATATGGCATTTCAATTACATATCCATCGTTTCGATCATAGCAAATGTGCCGGCAATCATATTGATGGGACTTTGGCAGCCGGTTCTTTATATTTTCGCGATTGCAGTCCATTTTTCCATTCCTTTTGTGCCGGGTGCATTGGCGTTGCCGATTGACTTGGCCATGGCTTCCCTGAACTGGTTTTCGGGAGAAGCGGCCGGACTTTCGTGGGCATATATTGAATTGCCGTCTATGGGACCAAAGGCAATGGGCATCTACTACTGCACATGCATTTTGTTTGTGTTACAATCGAGAAAAGATGTTCTTTTTTGTGCCGACAGGATGAAAAGGGCTGCGGCTGTCATTATGGCAGTTCTTGTGATAGCAACGGTTCCTTCGATAGCCATTGGTAAAGAACGGATTGAAATAATATTTTTTGATGTGGGTCAGGGAGACTGCATACTGATAAAAACAAAAAACGACAGAAAAATTCTGGTAGACAGCGGAAGCGGAGATAAAAACATAGATGATATTCTGCTCAAAAATGGCATTGGAAGCATAGACCTTGCCGTATTGACTCATTTTCATGAAGACCATTATGGAGGTTTTATCGAACTTGCTGAAAAGGGCCGGATCGATACCATCCTGTTGAAAGAAAGGGCATGGGAAAACCAAAACATAAAGAATGACTTGGAAGCGAAAATGAAAGAAAACGGAAATTCGATCATTTTAGCAAAAGAGGGTCAGGTAATCGAGATGGACGGTTTGACAATAAATGTTTTAAATGTATGCAAAGCGCAGGAAGAATCGGATTTTCATGCTACGGAAAATGACGATTCAATCGTACTTTTGTTGGATTACAGGAACTTTGAGCTTTTGCTTACAGGGGACATAGAAAGTGAAACCGAAAAACGCTTGGCTTCGGAAAACACAGAGGACATTGACTTGATCAAGGCAAGCCACCATGGAAGCAAAACCTCGAACACTCAAGTTTTTCTGGAATCCCTAAAGCCGGAAACGGCAGTCATTCAGGTTGGGAAGAATTTTTTCGGCCATCCGGCACCAAGCGTCATCAGCAGATATGAGGCTTTTGGAATCGACATATACAGAACCGACAATGACGGAGCCATTTCAATTGAAACGGACGGCTTTGAGAAATATTCAATTAAAAGCCATTTTTCAAACAGGAGTGAAGAATATGGACTTGAATAAATTAATAGTGTTGCCGGATGTTTCCATGCAGAGGGTGTTTTTCATAGAAGGAGATGAAAAATACATTGCTGACAAATTCATTGAGCACATGACAAAAAAGTATTTGAATGGATGCATGGCGGAATTGAATTTCCATAAGCTTGAACAGGCATCGAATATAATGGAAATCGAGGAAAAGGCAGCAACGCTTCCATTCATGTGCGGAATCAGGATTGTAGTGGTTGAAGATTTCATCAAAATCGCCGCGGACAGTTTCAATGGTAAAGAAGACATGGACGATTTTGTTGAAAAAGTGCCCGAAACGACAATGCTGATTTTGCTTAACGAACGCGTTGACAAACGAAGCTTTGTCTACAAATACTTCAAAAAAAATAAACTTGTGGTGGAAGCAAAGAGATTGTCGCCTGAAGCCTACGATGCATGGGTTGAAGATTTTATCAGGGATAGGGGGATTTCCATTTCAAAAGCCGACAAAACAAAATTGATTCAGCAATTGGGGTATTTCAGAAAGGAAAACCCAAGCACACTTTATGATTCGGAAAGCGAGCTCAAGAAATTGATAGGAAGCATCAAGGGAAGGACAGCCATAGAAAAGAATGACTTCGACGGATTCCTCAACACAAAAGGAGAAACCAACATATTCAAGCTTACGGACAGCTTATCCGAAGGCAAAACTGCCTATGCTCTGGAAAGCCTGGAAACATTGTGTGAAATGGGTGAACCGGAAATAAAAATACTGTTTATGATCAGTCGGCATTTCAGGCAGATAATGAAGGTAAAGAGCATGGCGGTGAATGGTTTTTCAAAAGATGAAACTATGAAGACATTGGGTATAAAGAGCGATTTTGTTTATAAAAAAACGTCAAGGCAAGGGAAAAACCTGGATATGGGAACCATAGAAAAAATAATGGATTTGTGCATGAGGACCGAATTGAAATGCAAATCCCTTTCAAGCCAAAAGCGAATGGCCCTTGAAGTTTTGATTTGTGAAATCGGGAATTCGATATATGAACGGAATATAGGGTAGAAATCGTCAGAAAAGCCTCTTCCATAAGGAAGAGGCTTCTTATTTGCTTGGCGAATTACAATGGGGAAAATTGTTATTCACGTATTATTGAACGTTTTTAAGATTGTTGAGTTTTCTTTCGAGATTGGAAACTTTTCTCGAAGCGTTGTTTTTATGAAAAACATTCTTGCTTGCCGCTTGATAAATAGTTTTCTCGGCAGAAATGAATTTCTCGGATGCCAAAGTCGCATCACCTGATTCAACAGCCTCGTTAAATCTTCTGATTGCTGTTTTCACGCTTGATCGGATGCTTTTGTTTTCCGCAGATTTTCGTTTAATGACAGTGATGCGTTTTTTTGCTGATTTGATATTTGCCATTTTCGTTCACCCCCTTGTAATCTAACTGACAAAGGATATTTTACCATGATAAAATACATAATGCAAGTAAGACTTTGGCAATTCTAAAACTATACGCTAAAGTTGACCTGTGTTATAATGGATTGAGCAATTTCAAGAGTATTCGAGGAGGAACAGGCATGACTGAAGGACACAAAGAGAGAACAAGGAATTTTTCCATAATAGCGCATATAGACCACGGTAAATCCACTTTGGCGGACAGGTTGATTGAAAAGACCGGACTCATTTCACAAAGGGAAATGAAGAACCAGGTGCTTGACAATATGGAACTCGAAAGAGAAAGGGGAATCACGATAAAGCTGCAGAGCATACAATTGGTTTACAAGCATTCGGACGGGAAAGAGTATTATTTGAATCTGATAGACACACCCGGACATGTAGACTTCAATTACGAGGTTTCCCGAAGTCTCGCTGCATGCGAAGGCGCAATACTGGTTGTTGACGCAAGCCAGGGAGTAGAAGCCCAGACCTTGGCGAATGTCTATCTGGCTGTTGACCAGGACCTTGAAATATTGCCTGTCATAAACAAGATAGACCTGCCGAGTGCAAGGGTTGAAGAGGTGATTGATGAAATCGAAGAGATAATTGGTATCGATGCATCAAAAGCCCCCCTCATTTCGGCAAAGAACGGTGTGAACATAGAAGAAGTGCTCGGGGCGATTGTAGAGCAGATTCCACCGCCCAATGGAGACGATGGGGAACCGCTGAAGGCATTGATTTTCGACTCTTACTACGACAGCTACAAAGGTGCCGTTGCCAACATAAGGGTGGTAGAAGGAAAGGTCGCTCCCAAGGACATCATAAGGATGTTTTCTACGGGTGAAACGTTTGAAGTTACAGATGTCGGGGTTTTTTCGCCTAACATGATTTCGAAAAAGATGCTTGGAGCGGGAGATGTGGGGTTTCTTACCGCAAGCATCAAAAATGTCGAAAACTGCCGCGTGGGCGACACCATAACACTGGACAAAAACCCTTGCCAATCGGCATTGCCCGGCTACAAGCAAGTCACACCGATGGTTTATTGCGGAATTTATCCTGCAGAGGGCGAGAAATACGAGAACATAGGAGATGCGCTTGAGAAGCTGCAGCTGAACGATGCTTCCCTTGTATACGAACCGGAAGTGTCCGTAGCTTTGGGGTTTGGATACAGATGCGGATTTCTCGGACTTTTGCACCTGGAAATAATTCAGCAGAGGCTTGAACGCGAATTCGGGCTAAACATGATTGCAACCCTTCCAAGCGTAATCTACAAGATAATCAAAACCGACGGAAGCATTATTCAAATCCAAAATCCGACAGACATGCCGAAAGAAAGTGAAATCGATTATATGGAAGAGCCGATCGTAGATGCAAGCATAATGCTTCCAAACCAATATGTTGGAAACATTATGGAGCTGTGCCAGGACCGCAGAGGCACTTTGCTGAACATGGAGTATATAGATGAGCATAGGGTGATACTCCATTACGAGCTTCCGCTAAACGAAGTCATATATGATTTCTTCGACGTCCTTAAGTCCAAAACAAGGGGATACGGTTCCCTGGACTACAGCATCAAGGAGTACAGAAAATCCAAACTGGTCCGGTTGGACATATTGATAAACAGGGAAGTAGTGGACGCTTTTTCAATGATTGCGCATGAAAGCAAGGCTGTGCAAAGAGGAAGGTCGATATGCGAAAAGCTCAAGGATGTAATTCCAAGGCACATGTTTGTCATACCGATTCAGGCGGCAATAGGAAACAAGGTGATTGCACGTGAAAACATTAAGGCGATGAGGAAGGACGTATTGGCAAAATGTTACGGTGGGGACATATCGAGAAAGAAAAAATTGCTTGAGAAACAAAAGGAAGGCAAGAAAAAAATGAGGATGCTTGGCAATGTGGAAGTTCCGCAGGATGCTTTTCTGGCTGTTTTGAAATTGGATGAAAAGAAATAAAACAAGACTGATGTGAATATGCTGTTTCCCAAAGCTCAAGAAGAACAAGGGTAGGTTATCCGCCCCGGACAGCCTTCAAGGGCATTGCTGAAACGGTTTCCACATCGGTTTTTTGTTTTTTAGTGATAAACGGTGTTTTGTTTGCCGGAATGGAGGGGATTCAAATGAAAAAATTGTCAGTATATGTTCACATACCCTTTTGCATCAGAAAATGCGCATATTGCGATTTTATTTCTTTCAGATATGAACCTGAGGCGGCAAAGGCTTACAGCAAGGCTCTGTTAAGTGAAATTGAGAGCTATTCGGATTTGTTGTCTGATTTTGAAATAAGAAGTATTTTTGTCGGGGGAGGAACACCGAGCCTGATGCCGGAAAATTTTCACGAAGAACTTATTTCTGCAATCGCCTCAAAGGCGCCTCTTGACAAGAATGCTGAAATAACAATGGAAGCGAATCCCGACTCTATTCTTGAAAGGGATTCAAAAGGGCTGCGAAATGCGGGATACAATCGTTTGAGCATTGGAATGCAGAGTTTTGACGATTGTATTCTCAAGACAATAGGAAGGGTTCACGACAGCGGGCAAAGCCGCCTTGCATTCGAGCATGCGAGGAAAGGCGGGTTCGAAAATATAAGCATAGATCTTATGTACGGCTTGCCGGGACAGACGATGGATACATGGAAGAGGGACCTTGAAATTGCCTCTTGCCAATTGTCGCCGGAGCACATATCAGCATACAGCCTTATTGTAAACAACAATACGCCAATGATGGAAATGCTTGACCAAAGTCCCGGACTTTTCCCCGAAGACGGGCAAGAAAGGGACATGCATCATTTTTGCACAGACTTTTTAAAGCTCAGAGGTTATGATCAATACGAGATTTCAAATTACGCAAAAGAGGGCCGAGAGTCTCTTCACAATAAAAACTATTGGGAGCGCGGCAGCTATCTTGGGCTGGGCGTTGCGGCACATTCATTCATAGGGAAAAAACGTTATCAAAACACAAGCAGTGTCGGGGATTACGTGAAAAGGGGAGAAGAGGGCAAGACTCGCATTGCCGAAAGCGAATCTTTGACGGAAAGGGATGAAATCTTTGAAGAAATTTTTCTCGGGCTTAGAATGACCGGCGGGATTGAAATGGATATTGTGGGTCAAAGGCATCATATGGATTTCGGCGCAACATTTAAAAAACCCATTATGGATTTAAAAAGAAACGGTCTTGCAGCCGTTGAAAACGGAAGACTTTTCTTGACACGGAAAGGCATGGATCTTTCAAATTCCGTGTTTCTGGAATTTTTGAATGTTATCGATCAAAATTATTGACAAATTGTTTTTTAAGTGTTAGTTTATAGTCATGGCATTAGCACTCAACGAGATAGAGTGCTAATAACGGGAGGTGGCCACATGCAATTGACGGAGCGGCAATTGAGAATCTTCCAGGCTATTGTCGATGATTTTATTCAAACGGCTCAGCCGGTCGGCTCCAGAACTCTTTCAAGAAAATACAATTTGGGTGTGAGCTCAGCCACAATCCGCAACGAAATGGCGGATTTGGAGGAATTGGGATTCATTGAACAGCTTCACACATCATCGGGACGCATTCCTTCGGATGAAGGCTACAGGCTATATGTGGACAATCTTATGAGATTGTATAAGATGGCAAACATACAAAAGAAATCCATAAGGGATCAGCTTGTGAGCAGGATGCTTGAATCGGAAGAGATTATCAGACAGGCTTCAAAAATTCTTTCTCAGATGTCTGACTTGACATCTTTCATTTTGACACCCGATTTCAAGGCAAGCCGATTGAAAAACCTTAAAATAATAAGGTTGAGCGAAACAAGGGCTTTGCTTGTTTTGGTGTCTGAATCGGGAATAGTGAAGGACTTGGTCGTAAGGACAAACAATTTGAGTCAGGATGAATTGGACAAAATTTCAAACATGCTCAAATATCGCTTGAAGGGCAAGGATGCCAACCGTTTGGAAAAGGAAGAAATTCTTGAGATGGAAAGCGGCTTTGAAAATTATTTGAGCTTTGTAGACCATCTGATTGAATCCATAGGCTTGCATATGAACAGCAGTTCTGCGAGCAGGATTTATCTGAGCGGCATATCAAATGTGTTGCATACACCCGAATTCAGCGATGTTGAAAAGGCAAAGTGTATTTTGGACGCACTCGACAAGAAAGACAAATTGTCGATAGTGCTGAGCGAAGACTTTGAAAAGGATATAACGGTCCGAATCGGCAAGGAAAACCAGTGGGATGAAATCAAGGAATGCAGTTTGGTCACTGCGACTTACAAGCTTAACGGGAGAGTAATAGGTAAAATAGGCGTAATAGGACCTACGCGGATAAATTATCCTAAGATAATTTCTCTCGTGGAATATATGACAGACACATTGACAGATGTTTTTACGGGGCAGAATCAAACGAATGAAGAGGTGAATGGGGATGGAAAATAAAGAAGCCAAAGAAAATTTGGAAGGTTTTGAAAAGGAAGAAGGCATAGAGCTCGAAAAGGAAGAGCCCTTGTCGGCCTCGGATTCCGAGAATGAATCCGAAGAGCCTGAAGAGGATTCCTATGAGGCTTTGGAAAAGGAATTCAATGAAATGAACGAAAGATTTTTAAGAGTCTCATCGGATTTCAGGAATTTCAAGAAAAGAGTCGAAAAAGAAAAAAAAGACATTTACAGCTATGCCAATGAAAAATTGATTTGTGATCTTCTTCCGGTGATGGACAATTTTGAAAGGGCTGTTTTGTCGGCTGAATCGGAAAACGGGACTTCGGAAAAAATGCTCAAGGGCATTGAGATGGTATACAAGCAGTTATGCGACGTTTTGAATGCGAATGGAATCAAAAAAATTGATGCTGTGGGAAAACCCTTCGATCCGAATTACCACCACGCGGTAATGATGGAGGAGTCCGAGGAATTCGAGGCGGAAACAGTTATTGAGGTTTTTCAGACAGGTTACAGCCTGAACGACAAGGTGATCAGGCCAAGCATGGTAAAAGTGGCTAAATAGCCAAGCATATATAAATTTTAGCAAATCAAGGAGGAATAAAAATGGGGAAAGTAATAGGAATTGACTTGGGAACAACAAACTCTTGTGTTGCAGTTTTGGAAGGCGGAGAACCTACCATTATACCCAATGCCGAAGGCAACAGGACAACACCGTCCATAGTGGCTTTTGCGAAAAACGGGGAGCGCCTGGTTGGAGAAACGGCAAAAAGACAGGCTATAACTAATCCGGACAGGACAGTGACATCGATAAAGAGGGAAATGGGAACAAACCACAATGTGTCTATTGATGGAAAAGAATACACGCCGCAGGATATATCGGCATACATTCTAATGAAACTCAAAGCGGATGCAGAATCGTATTTGGGGGAAAAAGTGACTGATGCGGTAATAACTGTGCCTGCATATTTCACTGACAGTCAGCGTCAGGCTACAAAGGACGCCGGAAGAATAGCCGGCCTCAAGGTTGAAAGGATAATAAACGAGCCTACAGCGGCTTCCCTTGCGTATGGTCTCGACAAACCGGATCATGACCAAAAGATATTGGTCTACGACCTTGGAGGAGGAACTTTTGACGTTTCAATACTTGAAATAGGAGAAGGCGTTTTCGAAGTTTTGGCAACCAAGGGAGACAATCATCTCGGAGGGGACGACTTCGACAATGTTTTGATGGACTTCATGGCAGAGAGCTTCAAGAAGGAGTATGGAGTCGACCTTAAGAAAGACAGAATGGCTCTGCAGAGGCTTAAGGAAGCTGCGGAGAAGGCCAAAAAAGAATTGTCTACAGTTCAAACGACCAATATCAACCTGCCTTTCATAACAGCGACAGCGGAAGGGCCTTTGCATATGAACATGGATGTGACAAGAGCCAAGTTTGACCAGCTCACTGCGCATCTCGTTCAAAAGACAATCGGACCGATGCAGGACGCGATAAAGGATTCAGGTATAAAATCAAGTGAAATAGACAAGGTCATCCTTGTAGGCGGATCCACAAGAATTCCTGCTGTGCAGGAAGCTGTAAAGAAAATAACAAGCAATACTCCGGACAAGGGCATAAACCCAGATGAGTGTGTTGCAGTCGGGGCGGCCATACAGGCAGGCGTAATAACAGGAGAGGTTGAAGACCTTGTTCTTTTGGATGTGACACCCCTTTCGCTTGGAATAGAGACTTTAGGCGGAGTTGCTACGAAGCTGATCGAAAGGAACACGACGATACCGACCAAGAAGAGCCAAATATTCTCCACCGCAGCGGACAGCCAGACTGCCGTTGACATACATGTTCTCCAAGGAGAACGTGAAATGGCTTCGGGCAACATAACGCTTGGAAGGTTCCAATTGACAGGTATTCCGCCTGCACCCAGAGGAGTGCCTCAAATAGAAGTCACATTCGATATAGACAGAAACGGAATAGTCCATGTTTCGGCCAAGGATTTGGGAACCGGCAAAGAACAGAAAATAACAATAACTGCTTCAACGAACCTTTCGGAAGATGAAATAAAGGACAAGGTGAAAGAAGCGGAAGCTTTTGCAGAGGAAGACAAAAAGAAAAAAGAAGAAATAGAAACAAGAAACAAGGCCGACTCATTGATGTATGAATCGGAAAAAGCCTTGAAGGAAGTCGGGGACAAAGTGTCTCCGGAAGAAAAGAAAACAGTTGAAGAAAAACTTGAGGCACTCAAGAAAGCTCTTGAGGGCGACGACATTGAAGCAATAAAAACAGCGACCGAGGAAATGACGAATGCTTTCCATGCGCTGTCGCAAAAGATGTATGAGGCGGCTGCGGCGGAGCAGCAGGCGCAAGCGCAAACAGGCGAATCTGAAAACTCAAAATCCGATGACGACGTAGTGGACGCAGACTATGAGGTCGTAGACGAAGACGAGTAGAAGTTGAAACGCATGCATATAGGCACCCTGTGGGGTGTCTTTGTGCGTGAAAGGACATGTCGTTGAACCAAAGCCTGGAATGCATTATAATGAAAAGGCGGAGCGTTAAAGAAAAAACGGGAAGGTGGCGTAGTTTTGAGCAAACGAGATTATTATGAAATTTTGGATATAGACAAAAGCGCCGACGAGAAAGATATCAAGAAGGCATATAGAAAAATGGCGATGAAGTATCATCCGGACAGGAACCAAGGTGATTCGGAAGCCGAGGAGAAATTCAAGGAAATCAATGAGGCGTATGAAATTCTGAGCGATTCACAAAAGAGAAGCCGGTACGATCAATTCGGGCATGAAGGCGTAAACGGAAGCGGACAAGGCTTTGGAGGCTTTTCCGGTGCTGGCGGAGCGGGATTTGACGATATTTTCGGAGACATATTCGACATGTTCGGAGGCGGAGGCACAAGAAGAAGGAGCCGGGCAGCCAAGGGTCGGGATATTCAGGTTGAAACCGTTGTTGAATTCAAGGAAGCGGCATTTGGAATCGAAAAGGAAATTGAAATAATTAGAAACGAAACATGCAAGACGTGCAACGGGACGGGTGCAAAACCGGGAACAAAGGTCAATACCTGCAGCAATTGCGGAGGAACAGGCGAAGTCAGATATACGCAAAGAACTCCATTCGGGCAGTTTGTAAACGCAAAGACCTGTCCAACATGCGGCGGCGAAGGGAAAACCTTTGAAGAAGCTTGCCATGATTGCGGCGGAAGCGGTTTGAAGCGAGAAAAAAGGAATATAAAAATAAAGATACCTGCAGGAGTCGACAATGGATCGGTAATGACATTGAGAGGCGAAGGGGAGCCGGGAATAAAAGGAGGCCCCAAAGGCGACGTATATGTAGTTATTAGGGTCAGGGAACATGAAACGTTCAAGAGAGATGGTTTTGACATACTCAGCGAAGCGCATATAAACATTGCGCAGGCGGCTCTTGGAGATGAGATAATCGTTCAGACGCTGGACGGAAAAGTGAAATACGAGGTTGCCGAGGGTACTCAGTCAGGTACCGTGTTCAGGCTGAAAAGCAAAGGGGTGCCGGTGTTGAACGGTTACGGAAGAGGCGACCATTATGTCAAGGTGGTTGTTGAAACACCCAGGGATTTGGACGAGCGTCAGCAGGAGTTGCTCAGGGAGTTTTCAAAAACCTTGGGGACGGATCTGTCAGGCAAAAGAAAAGGCATATTTTCCAAGGTGAAGGATGCATTCAATTGATTATTTGCAATAAAAAGACTCAAGATGCTGAATCGACAGCATCTTGGTTTTTATGAAAGGGGGGTTTCCTATGGATTGGAATGAGATTGTGCTGAAGGTCGATAATGTCATATCGGAGGCGGCAATAGGCATTTTATTGGAAAACGGAATCGAAGGGCTTGTAATTGAAGATGAATCCATTCTCGACGATTTGAGCAGAGACAGGAACCGCTGGGATTATGCAGACGAGTCCCTTATATCGGTTGAAAAAGGGAAAACAGTTTTGAAGGGATATATAGGGCAGGACAGGGACTTGGATTTGCTTATAAGTGATTTGAGAGGAAGTCTTGAAACCGCCATAGAAAGAATGGGACAGGGGAAATTCGAATTGAAGGCGGAACCTTTGAAGAACCGCGATTGGAACACGGAATGGAAAAAATATTTCAAACCTATAAAGATAGGCCAAGAGATAATAATAAAACCGTCTTGGGAATCCCTCGACGAAGGGAATCCGATATTTTCTGAAGACAGCATTGTAATAGAATTGGATCCCGGACTCGCTTTTGGTACAGGAACTCACGAGACAACTCGAATGTGCCTCGAATTCATAGAAAAACATATAGAAAAGGGAATGAAGGCATACGACATCGGATGCGGAAGCGGAATATTGGCTTTAGCGGCAGCCAAGTTGGGGGCCTCTGAAGTTATGGGCATAGATATGGATGGAGATGCCGTCAAGGCGGCAAAAGAAAACGTCAAAAAAAACAATGAGGAAGAAACCTGCATTATCAAGCAGGGTGATTTGCTGAAGGATTTGGACGAGCCTGCAGATTTGGTGATTGCAAATATTATTTTTGATGTTGTCTTGAGTCTTTTGGAGACTGCCGCTCCGTTTGTAAAGAAAAATGGCTTGTTTATCGTATCAGGCATATTGGAGGAAAAAACAGAAGAAATGACGAATGCGGTAGACGAATCGGCGTATTTTGATTTGTTGGAAAAAAAGACGGAAAACGGATGGACTGCAATGGTTTTGAAAAGGAGAGATTGAAATGCATAGGATATTTTTCCGCAATCCTATACTGGGAGGCCGGGTTGCAGTTGAAGATTCAGCCGAGATAAAGCATTTGTCAAAGGTGCTGAGGGCGGAACCGGGCCATATGTTTGAAGCATGCGATCCTGACGGGAAAGTTTTTGTGGTTGAGATTGTATCGATTGAAGATAATGCCATTTTCGGGAAAGTTGTTTCGCGCATGAAAGAATCCGTTTCCGCAAAAGCGGTTGTAGATTTGTTTCAAGCGCTGCCCAAAAAAAACAACATGGATCTTATTGTGCAGAAGAATACCGAACTTGGAATCAATTCAATAAAGCCCTATGTTTCTTCAAGGACAATAGTTAAAATAGATGAGAAGAATTCTGTCAAGAAAACCGAACGATGGCGCAGGATTGCAAAAGAGGCGGCCAAGCAGTCGAAAAGGGCCGACATACCACGAATATCGGATACAGTTTCATTCAGGGAAATGCTTTTGGAACTGAAGGAATACGACAAGTCAATATTGCTTTATGAGAATGAAAAAGGCAATGGTTTGGAGTTGCTCGAACCGAATAAAGAAGGCTTCCAAAGGATAGCTGTGATTGTAGGCCCGGAGGGCGGTTTTTCTCCGGACGAAGTGAAGGAAATACAGGATTGCGGATCAATCTCAATATCATTGGGACCTCGCATTTTGAGGACGGAAACAGCCGGCTTTGCAGCGCTTAGCATAATACAATTCCTGTTTGGAGACATGAGGGGAGTTGGAAGCGGCCGATGAAAAAAACTTTTTTTATTGAAACCTTGGGATGCAAGGTGAACCAATACGAATCTGAGTCAATCAGGGAAACATTGATTGACCAAGGGTATGAAGAAGCCGAATACGGGAAGGTTCCGGATATTGCCATACTGAACACATGCTGCGTTACGCATCTTGCGGAGCGAAAATCAAGGCAGGTCATAAGAAAATACGCAAGAATGGTTCCCAAACCGGCAATAGCTGTTTTAGGCTGTTATTCGCAAATAGCGGCAGAAGAAATCGAAAAAATCGAAGGGGTCAATCTCATTATGGGAGCCTGCGGCAAAGGCAGTATTGCAAGCCGCCTAAGGAGAATCGACAATGATGGAATGGTTGTTTTCAATGAGGAAATCGCAATCGATGACACCTATGAAGATATTGGGCTGAATGACCACGAAGGAAAAACAAGGGCTTTTATAAAAATACAGGATGGTTGCGACAATTTTTGCTCATATTGCATAATACCATACACAAGGGGAAGAACCAGAAGCCGACCTTTTGATTCAATAATTAAAGAAGCTTCTGTTTTAGCTGAAAGAGGATACAGTGAAGTTGTTCTTATAGGCATACAATCGGCTTTTTATGGAAATGATTTGGAAGGAAACATCGAACTTGTCGACGTTGTGGAATCACTTTCCAGGATTGAGGGAATAAATCGAATAAGGCTTGGATCTTGTGAGCCGACATATTTTACAGAGGACAGGTTGAGACGTTTGTCGAATATCAAAAAATTCTGTCCGCATTTCCATCTGTCGCTTCAGAGTGGTTCGGACAGCGTTTTAAAAGCGATGAACAGAAAATACACCACGGAGCAATATTCTAAAATAATGGACGACATAAGGAATATATTCGACAATCCGGCAGTCACTACAGATTTGATTGTAGGGTTTCCGGGTGAAACCGACGAATTATTTGAAGAAACATTGGCTTTTATAAGAAATATGGCCTTTAAGGACATTCATGTCTTCAGGTATTCCAAAAGAAAAGGAACGGCTGCTGCTGAAATGCCGAATCAAGTCAATCCCTCGGAAGCGAAGTCAAGGAGCATAGCGGCAATTGAGTGTGCAGGCGAATGTGCAAAAGATTTTGCGCAATCTCAAACAGGCAGAGAGGAACAAGTTCTCTTTGAGAGTGTTTGTGAAGAGGGAATCTGGGAGGGCCACTGCAATAATTTCACTAAAGTCAGAGTGGAATCGGAAGAATGTCTTTCGGGTCAAATCAGACGAGTCAGATTGGATAGAGCCGATGAAGATGTCATATGGGGAGAAATTGTTTAAACTTAAACTTAATTTGATATAATGGTTCAAAGGGGGTGTGAAGATGGAAAATTGTATCTTTTGCAAAATTGCAAACGGGGAAATACCGACTGATTTTGTGTTTGAAAGCGAGAATGTTGTAGCTTTCAACGACTTGAATCCGGTAGCTCCTGTGCATGTTCTTATTATCCCAAAAGAACATTTTGAATCGGTGAATGACCTAAACGGGCAGGAAGCGTGCTTGTTTCAAGATATGGCCTTGGCCGCTAAAAATATTGCCGAAAGCCTTGGCATAAAAGACAATGGATATAGGCTGGTGATAAACAACGGCAAAGAAGCGGGGCAGGAAGTCGGGCATTTGCATATGCATTTGATAGGTGGAAGACCGATGGAATGGCCTCCGGGTTAAAAACAATTGCAATATTAGAGGATTTGATGTATAATTTTTAAGTGCTATAGTTAGTCCTCATTTATCATCGGAGGGAGGGATGTTTAATGTCTCAAGTCTTATTGGGGGAAAATGAAACCCTTGACAATGCGCTCAGAAGATTTAAGAAGGAATGTGCCAAATCCGGCGTTCTTCAGGAAGTCCGAAAAAGAGAGCATTATGAAAAGCCAAGCGTAAAACGCAAGAAAAAGGCTGAAGCAGCAAGAAGAAAGAAAAAGAAATAATAAAGAAGGTGTACATTTGTGTCACTGAAAAAGCAACTCATGGACGATATGAAAACTGCCATGAAAGAGAAAGATCGACTACGAAAAGCGACAATCACTCTTTTGAGAGCTGATATTAAGCGCTTCGAGGTTGACAAACGAAAAGAAATAACAGAGGATGGCATAATCGATCTTATCTCCAAGCAGATAAAGCAAAAAAAATCTGCAATCCTTGATTTTAGAAAAGGAGGCAGAGAAGATTTGGTTCAGGAAGCTGAAGCAGAGATGGAAGTTCTTATGAAGTATCTACCTGAACAGCTCACAGAAGAAGAGTTGAAGGAAATCATTGGAAATGCCATAGCCGAGCTGAAGGCTGAATCCATGAAAGACATGGGCAAGGTTATGGGAGCTGTAAGCCCCATAATAAAAGGCAAGGCGGATGGAAAGACGGCATCGGACATTGTCAAAGCCCTGTTGTCATAATGTAACGAAATAGACTCCCTTGGGAGTCTATTTATTTTTATGGGAATATCGATATATAAAAAACAATGATATTATTATATAATGAAATGTAAGACTTAAAGAAGGCGGGGATTGATTTGGAAAGCGGATACATCAGAAACATACAATTGGACAACGGTAAATTCCAGGCCCAGCTGTTTGGTGACCTGGACAACAACATAAAGGAAATCGAATCTTTGACCGGGACAGAGATAACCCTTAGAAACGATGAAATAATAGTCAACAGCGACGATGAGCAAAAATCGGACACGGCCTTCAAGCTTCTCAATGCATTGATTGAATTGATTGAAAAGGGTGAAATCATCGACAGGCAGAAGATAAATTATGCTCTTAACCTGATAAGGGATGATGAGAACATAACATTGTCGAATCTTTCAGAAGATATTATTTGTGTTACAAACAGAGGCAAATTCATTAAACCCAAGACATTGGGGCAAAAAAAATATATCGATGAAGTTAACAAGAACGACATAGTATTCAGCATTGGCCCGGCGGGAACGGGGAAGACATACTTGGCGGTTGCTATGGCGGTCCATTCTTTTAAAAATAAAAGGGTAAGCAGAATCATATTGACAAGGCCGGCTGTTGAAGCGGGAGAGAGTTTGGGATTCCTGCCGGGTGATCTGCAAATGAAGATAGATCCTTACCTGAGGCCCTTGTATGATGCCCTGTATGATATTCTTGGAAGCGAGACATATTTGAAATACAAGGAGAGAGGATTGATTGAAGTTGCTCCTCTGGCCTACATGCGCGGCAGAACGCTGGATGACTCATTCATAATATTGGACGAAGCGCAAAATACCACCCAGGCACAGATGAAAATGTTCCTTACGAGGATAGGATTCAGTTCAAAGACCATCGTTACTGGAGACATTACCCAGATAGATTTGCCAAAGGGGAAGGCTTCGGGCCTTAAGCAGGCTTCGGAGATTCTTGGGGAGATACCGGGAATCGGTTTTGTAAACCTTACAGGAAGGGATGTTGTAAGGCATAAATTGGTACAAAAGATAATAAAAGCTTATGACAAATATGAAAAACGAATGGAATATAAAAAAAGCAGGTGATATTTTGTTGCATGTATCGATAGAAAACAGCCAGGGAAAGATGGTGTGCGACGAGGCTTTAAAAAAGCTGATAAGTATTTCGGTCAAAGAGACCTTGGATTATGAAGGACTGGATTTCATTGACGAGGTTGACGTTCTCCTGGTTGACAACGAAGCCATAAGAGCATTGAACAGAGAACACAGGAATGTTGACAAAGAAACAGATGTATTGTCTTTCCCCATGTACGACTGCAAGGAAGAAATAATGGAGCAGAAGGGTTCGGGAATACCTGTGGTTCTTGGAGATATAGTAATATCACTTGAAAAAGCAAAGTCGCAGGGGGAAGAATTTGAACACGGAACGGAACGGGAAGTTTCATATCTCACGGTTCACAGCACACTGCATCTGCTTGGGTACGACCATATGCATGAAGATGAAAAAATGACAATGCGGGAAAAAGAAAAGAACATCATGAAGCGCATGGGAATAGAGAGATAGAGGGGTGAGCGCATTGAAAGGGAAAATTGGCATTTTATTGTTTATATGCATGATTATTGCGATTGCATCATCTTGTGTAAAAGATGAAACACCGGATCCGAATGATAAAGTTGAAGTTCCGCCTGAAGAAGTTTCCATTTTAGAACCTACGGATGAAAAACCCATTCAAGAACCCGAACCCGAGTCCCTTTTTCGTTCTGCCTTGACTGGTTTGCCGATAGAAGAAGAGGTTCTAGGCAAAAGACCTATTGCAGTCATGCTGGACAACCACATTGGAGCGCGTCCGCAATCCGGATTGTCGCAGGCTGAGGTTGTGTTCGAAATCCTTGCGGAAGGAAACATAACCAGATATATGGCCATTCTTCAGGAAGCGGATATGAACTCAATCGGACCTGTCAGAAGCGCGCGGCCTTATTTTATTGACAAAGCTTTGGAATTTGATGCCTTGTATGTGCATGTTGGGGGCAGCTTGGCAGCGCTTTCCGACATAGATGATTTCAATATGGCTGACATAGATGGAATGAACAGGGGACAAGACACATTTTGGAGAGTGAACCATAAAAAGATACCCCACAACATGTATACAAGCACCAAGGCGCTGAGGGCAGCTGCTGAAAGGAGCGGCTACAGAACGGATTTCAATATCGGATTTGCATCTTTCAGCGAAGAGAATCAACCTTTTGCCTACGCGGAAAATATTGAAAGCATAAGTTTCGGATTCAGCAGATACTACAATCCTTCGTTCATATACAACAAGGAAGCTGAATTGTTTGAAAGGTTTGTAAAAGGGGTCCCACAGCTTGAGGAGTTCAGTTCGGAAACCGTGGTTGCAAAAAACATAATTGTTTTGAAAATGAATACCAGGGTAATCGACAATGAGGGAAGGCTTGATATCGAAACAGTCGGCAAAGGATCCGGCTATTATATAACATCGGGTAAAAAAATCGACATTGAATGGGAAAAACAAGACAGGCGGGCTAAAACCGTCTATACTGTGGACGGGGAAGAACTGTTGTTGAATCCTGGAAACACGTGGATCGTAATTGTACCAATGAGTTTGGAAATTAAAATAACCAATTGAAGGGAGTGTGTGAATTGGACCGAAACGAATGCAAAAGATTGATTGAAATGGCTATCGAGGCAAGGAAAGGCGCATATACGCCGTATTCGGACTTCAAGGTGGGCGCTGCTGTGCTTACAGACGACGGGGAAATTTTTACCGGCTGCAATATAGAAAACGCATCATACGGGGCGACGATTTGCGCTGAACGCACTGCCTTTGTAAAGGCTATAAGCAACGGCCACAGAAGTTTTACGGCGTTGGCAGTCGTGGGGAAAAAAGATTCATATACTTATCCTTGCGGAATATGCAGACAATTCATTATTGAATTCGGCAAAAATATAAAAATTATTGTCGCAAAGACACCCGAGGATTATAAAGTATTTGCAATAGAAGAATTATTGCCGTACGGATTTACAGGGGAGGACTTTTAGCTATGGCAGCAACAAAATTCAAATCAGGGTTTGTGACTATAATCGGCCGCCCTAATGTGGGCAAGTCCACACTGGTAAATGCCTTGGTCGGAGAAAAAGTCGCAATAATATCAAACAAGCCGCAAACGACAAGAAACAGAATAAGCGCGGTTTATACTGACGAGGAAAAGCAAATAGTCTTCATAGACACTCCGGGAATTCACAAGCCCAAGAATAAATTGGGAGAATTCATGGTTCGTTCAGCCAAGACCACATACAATGAGGTGGACTTGATTTTACTGATGGTAGATGATTCAAAAAGCATCGGGCCGGGCGACATGCATATAATTGAATCCCTTAAAGACGTAAAAACACCGTGTCTGCTGGTGGTGAACAAGCTTGACCTGATAACTCCACAGGAATTCAAGAAGCTTCATGAAAAATACGGGAAGATGGATATTTTCGACGAAATCATAGGAATATCGGCGAAAAATGAAATGAACCTGAAGCAATTGATAGATGCGATAGGCTCATACATGATGGAAGGCCCCAAGTATTTTCCGGAAGATATGGTTACCGACCAGCCTGAGAGATTCCTTGTTTCGGAGATAATAAGAGAAAAGCTGCTCAATATTCTTTATGACGAGGTTCCTCATGGAATTGCTGTAGGAATCGAAAAAATGGAGAAGAGAAAAGATGCTGAAATAACAGATGTATACGCGACGATATATTGCGAAAAAAAATCACACAAGGGCATAATAATCGGAAAGAACGGCAAAGTACTGAAAAGGGTTGGAATAGAAGCCCGAAAGGAAATTGAAAATTTATTGGGAAACAAAGTCTTCCTGGAGATATGGGTCAAGATAAAGGAAGAGTGGAGGGACAGGGACAGCCTGCTTAATCAATTCGGATACAGATAAAGGAGGTGAAGCAATTGGACGATGCATTGGAAATGGAAATATTGGAAATCACTGAAAAACTGGATCAAAACAAGTTTGTTGAATTGAACGAATATCTGGAAGACATGCATTCCGCCGACATAGTTGAAATAATAATGGAGCTTGAAGAAGAAAACCGAAAGAAACTCATAAGCGTTTTGTCATGGGATAAAATAAGCGATGTTTTCGAAGAAGTCGAGACTCCCGTTTTTATCAATTTGTTAAGCGCATTCACCAAAGACCAAAAGCGTATGATTCTTGAAGAAATGGGGCAGGACGATGTAGTAGACCTCATTGCTTCACTTGACGACGGCAAACAAAAGGAGCTCCTCTCGCTGTTGAACCGTGAAGAGGCGTTAGAGCTAAAGGAATTGCTTGTTTACGACGAAGATACCGCCGGCGGTATCATGACAAAGGATTACATAACGGTAAAAAAGGACATTACCGTTTATCAGGCGATTGAAGAAGTAAGGGTGCAGGCATCCGAAGCGGAAACCGTTTACTATGTATATGTTGTTGACCATATGGAACGGCTGGTAGGGGTTCTTTCACTCAGAGAATTGATTGTGACCAAAGCTAACAAAATCGTTGAAGAAATAATGAAGGAGCAGGTAATACAGGTAAACGTCGGAACGGACCAGGAAGAAGTAGCCAGAATGGTTGCGAAATACAACCTGATTGCCATTCCTGTCGTAGAAAACAATGGAATAATAAAAGGGATAATCACAGTCGACGACATAATCGACGTCATAGAGGAAGAAGCGACAGAGGATATTTACAAGTTTGCCGGAACGACTGAAGGCGAATACAAGATTGAAGACTCTTTCCAAAAAAGGATAGGCGCATCTGTCAGTTCAAGATTGCCTTGGCTTATAGTGACTGTATTCGGAGGATTGTTGTCGGCAAAAATAATCGGAGGGTTTGAAGCTACGCTAAACAGCAATACCACAATAGCGTATTTCATACCTTTGCTTGCAGGCATGGGGGGGAATGTGGGAACCCAATCGTCTACACTTACGGTAAGGGGAATAGCAACGGGTCAAATAGACAGCAAGGAAGTCTTGAAGATAGTCTTGCATGAATTCTCGGTCGGATTTTCGGTAGGGTTGATATGCAGCTTGCTGGTTGCTTTCATGACATTCGTTTTAAACGGAGAGATGGTTCTGAGTTTGATAGTAGGAGTTGCAATGTGGGCAAATATGATTACTGCCGCAACAATCGGCACACTGGTCCCATTGATATTCAAAAGAGTGGGAGTTGACCCGGCAGTGGCCTCCGCACCCTTCATTTCAACCACAATAGACATTACCGGAATTTCAATATACTTTACACTGACTACAATTCTGATGAGCCAATTTAACCTGTTTTAAGGGATGAGGCTGAAATGTTTATAAAAACCGAAGCAATTGTGCTTAGAAAAATATTCTATAACGATTCAGACGCCATATTGACGCTGTTTTCCAAAAAAATGGGCAAAATCAGTGCATATGCAAGGGGAGCGAGAAAGCCGAGGACAATGATTTCTTCAGTTGCGCATCCTTTCATATACGGGGAATTTGTTTTGAGGGGAAAACCGGACATATACAGCATTTCTTCCGCCGAAATAATAGATTCAAATTATTCGATCAGGGAGGATCTGAAAAAATTGTCGTATGCATCATATTTTTTAGAACTTTGCAGGTGTTCAATACATGAGGGAATGACGAACAACAGGCTTTTTTCTCTGACTGTGGAGACATTGGAAAAGATGAACCATGAAGGCTGTGACCTGGATAAAATCAAGCTTGCATACGAAATAAAACTGCTGAATTTTTCAGGATTGAAACCGGAAGTTTCAAAGTGCCTTAAATGTGGAATAAATAACATAGAGGCATTGACTGTTTTCAGTATCGCGGACGGAGGAGTCATTTGCAGGGACTGTGCTGATGAGCGGCAGAAGCAAGGAGGTATTGCTGTCAGCAAGCAGTTCATACATTTGATCAGATACATCAGTGAAAAAGATGTCGATGTCATTTGCAGGACTAAAATCAATGCAGGAATGGTCAGGCACTTGGATAAAATATTCGAATTGTATATAAAATACCATATGGATATAAAATCTTTCAAGAGTCTGGAATTCCTAAAAACAATTCAATAAAGGAGGCTTTAAAATGTCATTTACGATTGAAAATGTGGACGAGGTCATACAGAGGACCGGAGCTACCTACAAGGAAGCAAAAGAAGCGCTTGAAGCGGCTGAGGGAGATGTTCTCGAAGCGATAATAAAGTTGGAGGAAGGAAGAAAGAAAAAAACCGGCAATACAGCAAAGGAAAAGGGGAATGAAGTAGTCGACAAACTCAAAGAATTAGTCAAAAAAGGAAATGTGACAAGAATAATGCTCAAAAAAGAAGACCGCCTGATACTTGACATACCGGTAACTGCGGGAGCTGTCGGAGCGATTGTATTCGCACCTGCAACTATAGCGGCAATAATAGTGTCTTTGGCAACCGGTTGCAAGATAGAAATTCAAAAGGAAAGCGGAGAAATAATCGATGTAAATGACGTGACCGAAGAAAAGATGGAAAAGGTCATTGAAATGGCTGAGGAATTCGGCGAATCGGCAAAGGAAAAAGCTGCCGAAGCAAAAGAAAAAGCGAGTGAAGCAAAAGAAAAAGCCGTTGAAAAAGCTGCTGAAGTGAAAGAAAAAATGACCAAGAAAGCGGAAGATGAAAAAGAATAGTGTTTCCAGAAAAGATGTTTACAAAATCTTTTCATTGTGGTAAGATTCATCTAAATGAATAGCATGTGCGATGAAGAAGAGGTCCTTGATGAAAGAATCAAAGAGAGCCGGTGGCGCTGAGAACCGGTATTCGAAGTTAAAGGATGGAGCTTTCGAGCACTTTGAAAGAAGTGGGCATAAAATATGCCAAAAAGGGTGGAACCGCGGAATGACTTTCGTCCCTTGCCAAGAGCAAGGGACGGGAGTTTTTTATTTTTTAAGGAGGAGAATATGGCTAAAAACGAAAAAAGCAAAATGGAAAAACTTGTGGCTTTGTCAAAGTCAAGGGGATTTATTTTCCCGGGATCGGAGATTTACGGCGGATTGGCCAACACATGGGATTATGGACCGTTGGGGGTTGAATTCAAGAACAATGTTAAAAAAGCTTGGTGGAAAAAATTCATTCAAGAGTCGCCTTACAATGTGGGAGTGGATGCGGCTATACTTATGAATCCGCAGACATGGGTCGCTTCAGGACATGTTGGAGGGTTCAACGACCCGCTCATGGACTGCAAAAATTGCAGATCTAGATTCAGAGCGGACAAGCTCATAGAGGACCATATTGCAGAAACTGGAAAAGAGCCTGAAATTGTCGATGGATGGGGAAAAAGCAAAATGGAGGATTTTATACGCGATGAGGGTGTAAAGTGTCCCGAATGCGGAAGCTGCGATTTCACGGAAATCCGCCAATTCAATCTGATGTTCAAGACATTCCAGGGAGTTGTTGAGGATTCGATGGCAGAAATATATCTCCGCCCTGAAACAGCACAAGGCATTTTTGTGAATTTTAGAAGCATTCAAAGAAGTTCAAGAAAAAAAATACCGTTTGGAATAGGCCAGATAGGCAAGTCTTTCAGAAACGAAATAACCCCGGGAAACTATACGTTCAGAACAAGGGAATTTGAACAGATGGAGCTTGAATTTTTCTGTGCTCCCGGAGAAGATTTGAAATGGTTTGACTATTGGAAGGAATACTGCAAGAATTGGCTCAAGATGCTTGGAATGGACATGGAAAACATAAGGCTAAGGGACCATGAGAAAGAAGAACTGTCTCATTACAGCAATGCCACTACGGATTTTGAATACAGGTTCCCGTTCGGATGGGGAGAGCTTTGGGGCATTGCCGACAGGACGGATTATGATCTCAAGCAGCATATAGAGCATTCGGGTGTCGATATGAGATATCAGGATCCGGTTACAAACGAAAAATACATTCCATATTGCATAGAGCCTTCTTTGGGGGCCGACCGTGTGGCTTTGGCGTTCCTGTTGGATGCATACAACGAGGAGCAATTGGAAGATGGAAGCGAGCGTGTTGTAATGAAACTGCATCCGTTCCTGTCTCCGTTCAAGGCGGCAATCTTCCCGCTTTCAAAAAAACTGAGTGAAGAAGCGGAAAAGGTATACAGCGAACTTTCAAAATACCACAATGTAGACTATGATGTATCTGGAAGCATAGGAAAGAGATACAGGAGGCACGATGAAATCGGAACGCCTTATTGCATAACGGTGGATTTTGATACGATTGAAGACAATTCGGTGACTGTAAGGGACAGGGATACAATGGTCCAGACGAGGATGTCGATTGACGAATTGAAACAATTTTTGGACGACAAGACAATGTTCTAAAAAAACAGGCCTTTTGGCCTGTTTTTTTTAGAAAAATAGATATACTACAACGTTATTTCTGTTATAATAACAAATAGTGTAGCATATAAAGCCGAAAGAGGTGATTGAAATCCAATACAACGATAGGCAAAAGAGAATTATTGAAATAGTAAAAGAACATCAGCCGGTAACGAGTGAAAAAATATCCAAGCTTCTTAATGTTAACCGTTCAACGATAAGGCCTGACCTGTCAATACTAATAATGACCGGAATACTCGACGCAAGACCAAAGGTTGGATATCTTTATGTGGGAGACCAGGAGGACAAGGTTATCGCCAACCACATACGCAACGTCAAAGTCAATGATTTAAAATCAATGCCGGTTGTTGTGGATGAGAAAACAACGGTATATGATGCCATAGTCTTCATGTTCATGAAAGACGTAGGCACTATTTATGTTACTTCAAAAGGATATCTGAGCGGGGTTGTTTCAAGAAAGGATTTCTTGAAGACGGCAATCGGTGGAAATGACATCAGAAAAATCCCAATCAATGTAATAATGACAAGAATGCCGAATTTAATCATTGCTTTTTCGAATGAATCGATATACGAAGCGGCTCAAAGACTGATTAATTGTGAAATAGACAGTTTGCCTGTCGTAGAGAGGCTTTTGATAGACAATTCAGAAGTGTATAAAGTAGTTGGAAGAATTTCAAAAACAAACATAACCAAATTTTTCGTGGAATTGGGGACAAAAGAATTTGGAGGGCTGGAAGATGCATAATCAGATTGTGATTTTCATTGTTTCCGATTCTATTGGAGAAACGGCTGAACAAGTTGTCAGGGCGGTTCTTGGACAATTCAAGGGAAACGACTATGTTTTGAAGAGATACGCATTTACAGACAATGAGGATAAAATATTCAATGTGATAGATGAAGCTGAAAAACAAAATGCGGTTGTGGCTTTCACAATCGTCGTGCCTGAACTGAGAAACATCATGGTTGATGAATGCAAGTCACGCGGAGTTATTTTCAATGACATCCTCAGTCCGCTTTTGGGAACATTCAAAAAGGCTATTGGATCTGAACCGCTGAACCAGCCGGGTACGATCAGAAGGCTTGACGACAAGTATTTTAAAAAAGTGGAGGCTGTCGAGTTTGCGGTAAAATACGACGACGGCAAGGATCCTAGGGGGATAAAGAAAGCCGATATCGTTCTCATTGGTGTTTCAAGGACGTCAAAGACTCCTCTAAGCATGTATTTGGCCCATAAAAACATAAAGGTGGCGAATATTCCGCTTGTTCCGGAAGTGCCGGTTCCTGATGAATTGTTCGAAATATCCGCAAAAAGGATTGTCGGTTTGATTACCGAACCTGAAAAGCTCAATGCAATACGCCTTGAAAGGCTTAAAAGCATGGGACTAAGCAATGGAGCCATTTATGCCGACATGAACAGAATAATGGAAGAACTGGAATATGCAGAAAAACTTATGAAAAAAATCGGATGCCCTTTTATCAATGTTTCCAATAAAGCCATTGAAGAAAGTGCAAACACGATTATACAGATAATGAAAGAAAACAATATCTATTAAAGGGAGGGTTTTAGAATGAGTGAATTCGTATATCTTTTCAGTGAGGGCAACAAGGACCTGAAAAGCCTTTTGGGGGGTAAAGGCGCAAATTTGGCCGAAATGAAAAATATTGGACTGCCTGTGCCTGAAGGTTTTACAATTACCACGCAAGCATGCAACAATTATTACGAGGAGGGCAAAAAACTCAAAGACACGTTGAGAAAAGAAATTTTCGATAAAATCGGGGAACTTGAAGAAATGACAGGCAAGAAGTTCGGAGACGATTCAAATCCTTTGTTGGTATCGGTTCGTTCGGGAGCTGTCGTTTCCATGCCGGGTATGATGGATACGGTGCTTAACCTTGGGCTGAACGACATAGCAGTGGAAGGCTTGGCAAATTTGACGGAAAATGAGCGCTTCGCATATGACAGCTACAGAAGATTCATACAGATGTTTTCCGATGTTGTCTTAAATATACATAAATACAAGTTTGATGCTGTGCTTGAAAACATAAAAGAAACGGGCGGGTATTCAAACGATACAGAACTGACAGTTGAAGATTTGAAGAAAATTATCAAGGAATACAAGGCCATAGTCAAAAAAGAGACAGGCGAAGATTTTTCACAGGAGCCCAGGGAGCAATTGCTTAAAGCCGTCGAGGCGGTTTTTGACTCGTGGAACAATCAAAGGGCGATAATATATAGAAAAATCAATGGAATTCCGGACCATTACGGAACAGCGGTGAATGTGCAATCCATGGTTTTCGGCAACATGGGTGAAGATTCAGGCACAGGAGTTGCATTTACAAGGAATCCGGCAACGGGAGAGAACAAAGTGTTTGGTGAATTCCTGATGAATGCTCAAGGGGAAGATGTTGTTGCAGGAATAAGGACGCCAAAGTCAATTGACGAACTTAATGATGTAATGCCTGAAGCATATAAAGAATTCATGGATATCGCCGACAAACTTGAAAAGCATTATAAAGACACTCAGGATATTGAATTTACAATAGAAAAAGGCAAACTCTTCCTGCTTCAGACCAGAACAGGAAAGAGGACGGCTTTTGCGGCAGTCAACATTGCAGTCGACATGGTTGATGAAGGCTTGATAGACAAGGAAGAGGCCTTGCTTAGAGTAAAACCTGAACAGATTGACCAGCTTCTCCACCCGACCTTTGACGAAAAGGAATTGGCAGAAAGCAAACCGGTTACAAAAGGGCTGCCTGCTTCACCCGGGGCTGCTTCGGGAATGGTTTATTTCAATGCGGAATCCGTAGTCAAGGCAGTCTCAAATGGAGGCAAAGCAATACTCGTGAGAATGGAAACATCTCCGGAGGATATTGAAGGAATGGTTGCGGCCGAGGGAGTACTAACATCCAGAGGCGGAATGACGTCGCATGCGGCTGTTGTGGCAAGGGGCATGGGAAAGTGTTGCATAGCCGGATGCGGAGACATAAAGGTCGACGAAAAGAATCTCATGTTCAAGATAGGCGACATGATTTTCAGAGAAGGGGATTACATTTCCCTTAACGGAAACACAGGTGAGGTTTTCAAGGGAGTCATCAAGACAAGTGAAGCCCATCTTACAGGAAGTTTTGCAAAAATAATGGAATTGGCCGATGAAGTCAGAAGCCTTAAAATAAGGACAAACGCAGATACTCCAAGAGACGCCCAAGCAGCTGTTGAATTTGGCGCTGAAGGCATAGGGTTATGCAGAACAGAGCATATGTTCTTTGATGAAAACAGGATTAATCATGTGAGGCAGATGATTGTAGCCGATGACTTGTTGGAACGGAAAAAGGCTCTTGGCCATCTTCTGCCGTTTCAAATGGAGGATTTTGAAGGTATTTTCAAAGCCATGGAAGAACGCCCTGTGACAATAAGACTTCTTGATCCGCCCCTGCATGAATTTCTTCCAAAGGACGAAGCGGAAATCATGGAACTTTCAGCTAAAATAGGGGTTGAATTCGAACGTCTTAAAGAAAAAGTGGGGCTCTTGAAAGAAGTCAATCCCATGCTTGGCCACAGAGGCTGCAGACTCTCAATAACATATCCCGAGATTTACGAAATGCAGGTTGCTGCGATAGCAAAGGCGGCCTTGAAAGTTAAAGCCGAAACGGGTCTGGAAATAAAACCGGAAATAATGATTCCTCTTGTAGGGCATGAAAACGAAATCAAATACAACCGCGAACTTGTCATAAGGACAATAGATGCAATACTTGAGGAAACCGGAGATTCTTTGGAGTATATGGTGGGGACAATGATAGAGGTTCCCAGAGCGGCCCTTACGGCTGATGAAATAGCGAAGCACGCTGAATTTTTCTCTTTCGGAACCAATGACCTTACCCAAATGGGTTTTGGATTTTCCAGGGACGATGCCGGAAAGTTCATCAATGAATATGTTCAAAAGAACATTTTTGAAAGTGATCCGTTCTCAAAACTTGACCAAAAGGGCATAGGAAAGCTTATGACAATGGCAATAGAGCTGGGCAGGAAAACACGGCCGGGCATAAAACTTGGGATTTGCGGAGAACATGGCGGTGAGCCGGATTCAATAGAATTTTGCCACAGGATAGGGCTTGATTATGTTTCTTGCTCTCCGTTCAGAGTACCGGTTGCAAGACTGTCAGCCGCACACGCAGCAATAAAGAACAGATAATGATAGAATGATTTGAAACCCTTTAAGGAGAACGCAAATGTTCTTTTTAAAGGGTTTTCCGTTTCATTGTTGTATAATGTATATAGAATAAAAAGAAACGGAGGTCATGTTATGGATTTCAGACTTCAATATGAAAAAACTGAAAATGAATGGCTTTCAAAAAAAGCATGTTTTTCATCTCAAACACTCGGAAGAAGAAAAAAAGAGCCTTCATGCAGCATAAGGACATCATTCCAGAGAGACAGAGACAGAGTCATACACTCAAAATCCTTTAGAAGGCTCAAACATAAAACACAGGTTTTTCTTTCTCCGGAAGGCGACCACTACAGGACCCGTTTGACGCATACATTGGAAGTGGCGCAAATCTCAAGGACGATTGCGAGGGCATTAAAGCTTAATGAAGACCTTACAGAGGCCATAGCTC
This sequence comes from uncultured Peptostreptococcaceae bacterium, assembly GCA_964512505.1. Classification (GTDB taxonomy): domain Bacteria; phylum Bacillota; class Clostridia; order Peptostreptococcales; family BM714; genus BM714. Next base: position 92,700 of record CAZEHH010000001.1, on the reverse strand, counting down.
TTGCTCACGACCTGGGACATACGCCTTTCGGGCATTGCGGAGAAACCGTACTGAATAAAATCCACCCTGGCGGGTTCGTTCACAACGAGCAAAGCCTTAGAGTGGTGGATTTGCTTGAAGACGGAAGGCACGAAGGATTCGGATTGAATTTGACGCATGAAGTAAGAGACGGTATACTGCATCACAATGGAGATGAGGAATGCAGCACGCTGGAGGGGAATATTGTCCGCCTAAGCGACAGAATCGCCTATATAAACCACGACATTGACGACGCGACAAGGGCTGGCATGCTTGAAATAAAGCAGATACCCAAGGAGTGCCTGGAATGCTTGGGCAACAGTCACGGAGAGCGTATAAACGCGATGGTTGTGGATGTGATTGAAAACAGCATAAACGTGAACTGCATAAAAATGAGTGAACAGTTTGAATTCCATACGAATAAACTGAGGGACTTTATGTTTGAACATATTTATCTGAATCCGGAAGCAAAAGGGGAAGAGGGAAAGGCCCAAAAGATTATTGAACAACTATATGATTATTTTACGCTTCATCCTGAAGAATTGCCTGAAAATATCAGAAGGAAGAGCGGGAAAGACGAAGGCGTAAAGGATTATATTGCAGGCATGTCGGATCGATTTGCGGTAAAGAAATTCAAGGACATATATATCCCGAAATATTGGGTATAAAAAATTCAATATTACGACTATTTGATTTTATGCAGGGAAACAAAGAAATTTGTAGAAATAGTTTAATTCGTCGAATTTGCGGGGTGGATAATGATGCAAAGATCCTATACGGACGCCTTAATAGAAGAGGTGGTTAACAGGTCGGATATCGTGGCCGTTATTTCACAATATGTGAAATTGAAAAAAACCGGAAAAAACCATAAGGGCCTTTGTCCGTTCCATAATGAAAAGACACCGTCTTTCATAGTTTCGGAAGACCGCCAAAGATATCATTGTTTTGGATGCGGCGCTTCCGGAGACGTGATAGAATTCATAATGAACATGGAAAAACTGGACTTTGTAGATGCATTGGAGTATCTGGCTGAACAAAACGGAATAAGGCTGGAGGACTATCTGAAAAAATACGACAATACAAAGATAGTGAGGGACAAGTCTGTTCTATACGATCTGACGAGGGAGGCCGCGATTTATTACTACAACAACCTCAAAAATAATGTATCCGCTCTTGATTATCTTAAGAATAGGGAAATAAACATCAAGACAATAAAAACTTTTGGTTTGGGCTTTGCAACCGAAAATTGGGATGGCGCCATAAGGCATCTTAATAAAATCAAAGGTTTTTCACTCGAAGATATGGAACGATGCGGATTGATCATAAAGAGGGATAAAAGTTCCGGTTACTATGACAGATTCCGAAATAGAATAATGTTCCCGATATTTGACATAAGGGGCCGTGTTGTCGGTTTTGGAGGAAGGGTGCTGGACGACGGGCTGCCTAAATATCTGAATTCTCCAGAGACCGAGCTTTTTAATAAAAGGAATCTGTTGTTCGGGTTGAATTTTGCTAAAAAGTACACAGGTGAAGAAAAAAAGATTGTCATTGTGGAAGGATACATGGATGTCATAGCTTTGTATTCAAGGGGAATCAGGAATACTGTCGCATCACTGGGCACGGCTTTGACTGAAGACCATGCGAATTTGCTCAAGCGTTACGGCAAGGAAATAATATTGTCCTATGATTCCGATTCCGCCGGTGAAAAGGCAACAATCAAGGCGATGGGGATTTTAGAAAAAACGAATTGCAAAATAAAGGTCATTCATCTGGAAGGAGCCAAGGATCCGGATGAATACGTCAAAATAAATGGGATAGATGCCTTTAAAAACAAAATGCATAAGGCTTTGCCTGTTTTGGATTACCGCATAGCATTATTGAGAGGCAGGTTTGAAAGGTCGAATCCGCAGGAAAGGATTGAATATTTGGAAGAGCTTAAAAAATTGTTCGATACCATATCGGAGCCGCTGCAAAGAGAAGTCTATCTAAAGAAAATCAACAACGAGGAACCTGAAATCGGAAATCTGCTTGAAAAAGCTTTTAAAAACAGCCAAGCAGGCAAAAAATATAAGCGCAGCGCAGGAAACCGCATATACAAGGTTGATAAAAGGAAAAAACATGAAACGGCAAGAATACTTATAGGGCTTTTGATGAGAGGAAAAGAAATTTTCAAAAGCATGGAGAAAATCATTGAAGAATCCGATTTTGAATTGGAAGCCCATAAAAAGATATTTGATTCATTGAAACTTGAATATGGGAAGAAGGATAATGCCTTTCAAAGCAACATGGCGGAGTCGCTTGATATTGATAGCATTGAAGAATTGACCGAAATTTCATCAATGGATATTTCAGCCATAATTTCAGATAAAAACCCGCGAGAAGTTATTTTAGGATGCCTTGTTGCCATGCGGATGAACAGGATAGAAAATGAACTGAAAGGATTCGACAAAAATAAGCTTGAAAAAGAAGGAGATTTGATTAAGATTAAAGAACTATATAACGAACTGAATCGTTATAGAAATTTAAGAAACCGGATGGATGAATTGAACGAGTTTGATTTGTTGCCGCCGGGGCAAAAGAAGGGAGGGGAGTCAAATTAAAAATCCAAAAGAAAAGAAAAAAAGTGATGAAAATGTATCGTTGCTTGTTCAAAAGGGAAAGAAGAAAGGTAATCTGACATATTCGGAGATTGCCGAAGCTTTTGAGGAAATCGACTTGGACAAAGACGATATAGAAGAAATTTATGACTCTTTAACTTCTGCAGGAGTTGAAATCCTTGGTGACAAAGACGATATCATCGGTTTGGCTGATGAAAATGAACCTGAGGTAAAAGAAGCAAAAGAAAAAGAAATAGCAGTGCCAAAGGGCGTAAACATAGATGACCCAGTGAGAATGTACTTGAAAGAAATAGGCAAAGTGCCGCTTTTGACTGCTACTGAAGAAATTGAGCTTGCCCAGGCAATGGAAGCCGGAAATGAAGAAGCCAGAAAAAAATTATGCGAAGCCAATTTGAGATTGGTTGTGAGCATAGCCAAGAGATATGTCGGTAGGGGAATGCTGTTTTTGGACCTTATACAGGAAGGCAATCTGGGTCTTATAAAGGCAGTCGAGAAATTCGATTGGCGAAAAGGCTATAAATTCAGCACTTATGCGACTTGGTGGATCAGGCAGGCTATAACGAGGGCCATTGCTGATCAGGCGAGAACCATAAGGATACCTGTTCATATGGTTGAAACAATCAATAAATTGATCCGTGTGTCGAGGCAATTGCTGCAGGAACTCGGGAGGGAACCGAAACCGGAGGAGATTGCAGAAGAAATGGATATGCCGGTCGAAAAAGTAAGGGAAATATTGAAGATAGCACAGGAACCCGTGTCGCTTGAAACCCCCATAGGGGAAGAAGAGGACAGCCATCTTGGGGACTTCATCCCGGATATCGATGCACCGGCACCGGCAGAGGCGGCAGCCTTTTCGATGCTTAAGGAACAATTGATTGAAGTACTGGATACATTGACACCGAGGGAACAGAAGGTTTTGAAATTGCGTTTCGGACTTGAAGACGGAAGGGCAAGGACACTTGAGGAAGTCGGAAAGAAATTTGATGTCACTAGAGAACGAATTCGCCAGATTGAAGCAAAGGCATTGAGAAAATTGAAACATCCAAGCAGAAGCAAAAAACTTAAAGATTATTTGGAATAGGGGTTCGCTTATGCGAATCTTTATTTTTAAGGAGGATTCAAATTGAAATTGGACCCAAGGCTTCAAGCCATAGCGGAATATGTAAGAAAAGGAGAACGTGTCGCGGATATCGGAACAGACCATGGATACATACCGATTTATTTGGTTGAAAATGGAATAAGCCCGAAAATATTTGCTACTGATGTAAATCCGGGACCTTTGGACAACGCAAGAAGGATAGTTGAAGCCCAGGGGATGGATAAAAGCATAGAACTCAAACTGGGAAACGGATTGGAACCCATAATTGGCGAGAAACTCGACAAAGTAATAATTGCCGGCATGGGAGGCCTCCTCATAAGGGATATCCTTATCGAAGGAGAAATATTTATTTCAGAGGTCAATCCAAGGCTTGTGCTTCAACCAATGGTGGCCCAGCCGGAATTGAGGAAATGGCTTAAAGAGAATCGATACAGGATCATATCCGAACGGATAGCCAAGGATAGAAAAAAGTTTTATGAAATTATGTTGGTTGAAAGAGGAGAAAGTTCCTGTGAGAATTTGGCGTATGATGAAATAGGCATTAAAATGCTTGAGGAAAAGGATCCTTTGCTTATGGATTTCGTCAACCATAAAATAGCTAAATACGAAAAAATACTTGAAAATATAAAGCAAAATGCAGCCGAGTCGGAATTGATGAATAAAAAAACCTTTGAAATAATCGACCGCATCGAAAGGCTTAAGGAGGTTTTGAAAGCTATATGAAAAGGGAAAAGCTTTTGAATATTATAAGGGATAAATTCCCAATTGAATATGCGGAGGATTGGGACAATACCGGATTCATGATCGATTGCGGCAAAACAAAATATGAGCGCATTTTGACAGCGCTCGAATTGACACCTGAAGTCATCAGGGAGGCAATTGAAACCAGGTCCGAATTGGTTATAACCCACCATCCGCTTATTTTCAAACCAATCAAGAAGCTCGACGCAAGTTTGGCCGAGGACCGTTTGGTTATGGATTGCATAAAAAATGACATTTCCGTTTTTTCAATCCACACAAATTGCGACAACTATGAAGGTGGAACCAACGACTATCTGTCAGATCTTATAGGGCTGGAAGGGACTCAAGCCCTTAATCCGCTGAAGGGGGCATATTGCAAGCTTATTGTTTTCGTTCCATCTGAACATGTTTCAGCAGTGACTGAAAAGATGGGAGAAATGGGTGGAGGAAGCATTGGTTCATACAGCAATTGTACGTTTTCCTCAAAGGGGATAGGTTCATTTAGACCGCTTGATGGGGCAAATCCGCATATCGGGGAAATAGGAAAACTGGAAAAGGTTGAGGAAATGCGGGTTGAGACAATTCTGCCGTTTGAAAAAGTAAAATCAACGATTGAAGAATTGAAATCGGTTCATCCGTATGAAGAAATGGCATACGACATAATACATCTTGAAAACATACGGAAAAATTCAGGCGGAGGCAGAGTCGGAATGCTTTCAAAACCCAGAGAATTTAAAATGCTTCTTGCTATGCTTAAAGATTTGCTATCGGCAGAAGTTTTGAAATATACGGGAGATGAAGAAAGAATCATAGAAAAAGTCGGGCTTTGTACAGGAAGCGGTTCCGATTTTATTAGAGATGCTTACAAAAGCGGTGTCGAATGCTTTTTGACAGGGGACATAAAGTATCACGACGCTCAATTTGCCAGGATGAACAAGCTCGCGCTTGTCGACATCGGCCATTACGAAAGTGAGGATTTTTTCAAGCATCTAATAAAAAAAATGCTTTCCGAGGAGATTGCATCCACCGGTTCCAAATGCGAAATCCATGTGTCTGATGCAGACATAAATCCTTTTAAATACTACCTGTGAGAGTTTTGACAGGAATAGTTCTTTGTGATATTCTTATCTCCATGAATGAGTAAGTCAGACGGTCGCATATGAAAATATGAGGAAAGTCCGAGCTCCGCAGAGCAGGGTGCTGGGTAATTCCCAGTGGAGGCAACTTCAAGGATAGTGCAACAGAAATAAACCGCTATTTAAATAGCAAGGGTGGAAAGGTGAGGTAAGAGCTCACCAGCGGCTAAGGCGACTTGCCGGCTCTGTAAACCCCATCTGGAGCAAGACCAAGCAGGGACATTAAAAGGCGGTTGCTCGTCGCCGTCCCGACGGTAGGTCGCTTGAGCACGGCGGCGACGCCGAGCCTAGATAGATGACTGTCAAATACAGAACTCGGCTTACGATTTACTTGTTGCATAAAAGCGCTCTCAGGAGTGCTTTTATTTTTATTTTTTTGTATAATGGATTTGAAGACAAAAGTATTAGGGGCGAACAATGATGAACCGGCTAAGTAAATGGATTGAAGAATCAAATGAAGTGGTATTTTTCGGCGGGGCGGGAACATCCACGGAAAGCAAAATTCCGGATTTCAGGTCTCAAACCGGATTGTACAGCTGCAAATACGGAGACTATTCTCCTGAGACAATTCTCAGCCATTCGTTTTTTATAAGGCATCCGGATGTCTTTTATGAGTTTTGCAGAAAAAAGATATTTTTCAGGGATGCGAAGCCTAACAAGGCGCATTTGGCTTTGGCCAAATTGGAAGAGGAAGGAAAGCTGTCAGCCGTGATAACACAAAACATTGACGGACTCCATCAATTGGGCGGCAGCAAAAATGTTTTGGAGCTGCATGGCACAATACATAAGAATATTTGCACAAATTGCGGGAAACCATATTCTCTTGATTATATTGCAGACGAAAGGTTTAAAGTTCCAACTTGCCTTGATTGCGGGGGGATTGTAAGGCCTGATATTGTATTGTACGAGGAGGCTTTGGACATGTCGGTTTTTCAATCCGCCGCCGAGCACATAAGGAGAGCGGATCTGTTGATTGTAGGAGGAACGTCGCTTTTAGTCTATCCTGCAGCTGGGCTGGTGTCTGAATTCAATAAAGGGAAACTGGTTTTGATAAATCGACAGGAGACACCTTTTGACGGCAAGGCTGACATGGTAGTACGCGACAGTATTGGGGAAACTTTGGGCAAGGCAGTTTTCGGAGGGGAAGGCAATGAGATTCAACAACTTTAAGTATTTGATAAAATACATGAAGGATCCGAATGTGAGCAAATGGCAAAAGGTATTTTTATCGGCTATGATGATATATGTAATTTCGCCTATTGATTTGATACCTGAACCGATTTATGGCATTGGAATCGTTGACGACTTGATACTTGTGGCATACATTTGGAGTCATTTTTTGCCTGAAATGAACCGTTACAAGAAAGAGCCGAAGAAGGATCCCATAGTTATTGATTATGAAATTGAAGATGATGATTGAAAGAGAGGATTGCAATGAGAAAAAGTGTGAGGGAAATTTTGATTTCGGAGGAACAACTCGAAAAACGCATAGCTGAGCTTGGCAAGTCGATGACAAAGGATTATGAGGGGAAGAATTTGTTCGTTGTAGGGGTTTTGAAAGGAGCCAATATTTTCATGAGCGATTTGATAAGAAAAATCGATTTGCCAATGCATATGGATTTCATGGCTGTCTCGAGTTATGGAATGTCTACAGAAAGTTCCGGAACTGTGCGAATTTTGAAAGATCTGGATTTCAGCATAGAAGGAAAGGATGTGCTTATTGTCGAGGATATAATCGATTCGGGGCTTACCCTTAAATATCTGACGAGAATTTTGATGGAAAGAAAACCGTCAAGCCTTAAAATATGCACATTGCTGGATAAGCCGGACAGAAGGAAAGTTGATCTTGAAATCGACTACATAGGATTCAAGATACCCGATGCTTTCATAGTAGGATATGGGATTGATTTTGCTGAAAATTACCGTAATTTGCCTTATGTGGCAATACTTAAAGAAGATGCCTACAAGTAAGGAACAATAAAGGAGGGCTTGCGATGGAATTGAAAGACATGCTGGATCATACTCTGCTGAAAGCCGCGGCAAAAGGCGAAGAGATAGACAATCTCTGCAGGGAAGCTGTAAAATATGGGTTTTTTGCGGTATGTGTCAATCCATATTATGTTTCAAGAGCCGCCTGCCGGCTTGAAGGGACAAAAGTAAAAGTCGCAGCCGTAGTTGGATTCCCTTTGGGTTCGACTCCCACTGCTGTAAAGGTTTTTGAAACGCAAAAGGCAATAGAGGATGGAGCCGACGAGATAGACATGGTCATGAATTTGGGCGCGTTCAAGAATGGCGAATATTCGTATGTCCAGGAGGACTTTAAGGCCGTCAGGAATGCCGCGGGCAAGGAAAGGATATTGAAAGTCATAATTGAAACATGCTATCTTGATGAATCTGAGATAAGGAAAGCTACGGAACTCGTTTTGGGAAGTGGGGCGGATTTCGTTAAGACATCGACGGGCTTTGGCACTGACGGTGCGAAAATTTCGGATATAGGCCTTATTAAAGAAATTGTAGGAGATAAAGCCGGAATAAAAGCTTCAGGCGGCATCAGGGATAGGGAAAAGGCTTTGAAAATGGTTGAGGCAGGGGCAACTCGAATTGGAGCAAGCGCATCGGTGAAAATCGTCGAATCGGGTGGCAAAAATGAAAGATAGCATTTTAGGATGCTTTTTGGGGGCTTTGACAGGAATCCAGGCTGGAGCGGAAGAGGGCGGGGAATCCTTGAATGAAGTTTACTCATCCATTGAAAAAAGCATGAGGGCATGCATAAGGTTTTATCAGCAAGGGAAAATAAAAGGTGAAGCCAGATTGATTGATTACTTTGAAAACGAACATAATGAAAGACAAGCTGCCGGCGAACTGGATGCCTTGGGTGCGGCAGTTGTTCTGGGAATGTCTTTTGAAAGGGAATCATCATTTCAGCGCATGATGTCGATTTGCGAAAAATGGGAAATAGAAGATTCAAAAGACAAAATTTCTTTTGCTATGATGGCCGGAATTTTGTCGGGAATAACAAGGGGAGAAAAATTCAAGCAATCTGTAAATTGGGCAATGGGACAATTTTTTGAGACTGAAGGCAATGAAGAATTGACAGAGGTGATGAAACTGGTGGTTGCTTTATATGAGAGCCGAAAGAGTCTGGACAAGACGGTCAATTTCATTTCGGACGACACAAGATTTTATAAGGCATTCGGAGCTTCCATTCTGGTTGTCCTGCGCAAAAATGAAGATCTTCAGGCTGCGGTAGATTGCTCATATTCAAATTCTGCTGCAGGCAAATTGGCATCTGTTCCTACTGGGGCGATGATTGGCGCACTTGTCGGATTTGACGGCATAAAATCTATTTTTGATCAAAACGAATTGCGGTTAGGCAGCCAAATGGACATGGCAAACGATTTGTACAACATAATTTACAATGATGCCATTTTGCCTTTCGACAAATATGCCCCTTTGTAAAAAAAAGCCTTCTGCGGCAAATTGCCGCAGAAGGCTTTTAAAATCACACGTTGAATCTGAAATGAATCACATCACCGTCTTTTACAACATAGTCTTTCCCTTCAAGACGGAGAATCCCTTTTTCTTTGGCGGCATGGAGACTTCCAGCCTCAAGCAGATCATCATAGGAAACCACTTCAGCACGGATGAAGCCTTTTTCAAAATCCGTATGGATTTTTCCTGCGGCTTGTGGGGCTTTTGAGCCTTTTACGATTGTCCATGCACGGGTTTCAGGTTCTCCTGAAGTCAGGAACGAAATCAGTCCCAGAATGGCATAGCCGGCTTGTATCAATTTATGCAATCCGGTCTCATCCATTCCAAGCTCTTCCATATACAAAGCCTTTTCATCATCTTCCAATTCAAGAAGCTCAGCCTCGAGTTTCGCCGATATTTTTATTACTTCCGCATTTTCTCTCAAACCGATTTCTTTGACTTTTTCGTACAAAGGGTTTTCGGAAGAATTCAAAGCATCGTCTTCGGATACATTTGCAACATAAATAACTGGTTTTGTCGTCAACAGATAGAGATTCTTTACGAAATCCGAAAGACTGTCGTCATAATCAACCGATCTTGCAGGCAATCCTTCTTCGAGGGCCGAATATATACGATTAAGCACTTCCATGTTTTTGATTTGATTTTTGTCGCTCTTGAGTGTCTTTTGCAGCTTTTGCATTCTCTTTTCGACCATTTCAAGGTCGGATAGAATCAATTCAAGATTAATCACATCGATATCCCTTTGCGGGTCGATAGAACCATCCACATGCACCACGTTCGGGTCTTCGAAGCATCTCACAACGTGTACTATGGCCTCAACCTCCCGGATATGTGAGAGAAATTTGTTTCCAAGGCCCTCGCCCTTGCTGGCGCCTTTTACAAGACCGGCTATGTCGTAGAACTCTACTGCCGCTGGGATTGTTTTTTTCGATTTATGCATTTCCGTGAGGCGGTCAAGCCTTTCATCCGGCACAGATACGACGCCTACATTCGGTTCTATAGTGCAAAATGGATAATTTGCGGATTCGGCTCCCGCTTTTGTAATGGCATTGAACAAAGTGCTTTTTCCTACATTGGGCAAGCCCACGATTCCTAATTTCATATAAGACTCCTTTTTGTACTTATTCAAATCTGATTATAAACGAAAAATGAACAATAATAAACCCGTAACCGTAAATTTGTCCGGGAGCATGTTGATTTAATGGTATACTATATGATAGCCTTTAAAAGCAAAAAAAGATAGAACGGGGTGTGGAAATGTTCAAAGGAATAGAAATTCATGAATTGAGTCCAAATATTAATTTATATACATTGAAAACCAAACAATTCAAAACGGATTCGGTTGGTGTTTTTTTCGAAAGGCCGCTTTCGAATGAAGAAGCATCTAAAAACGCCATGCTTGCCGCAGTCATGAAAAGAGGGACTCGAAATTTTCCGAAGAGTCGGGATCTGTACAGGGAATTGGACAATCTTTATGGTGCGGTATATTCTTCGAATATAAGCAAATATGGGGAAAGACAGATAATAAAGTTTCAAATGCAGTTTCCAGACAGCAATTATATAGAAGACAAGAGTATTTTTGAAAAAAGCATAAGCATGCTTAATGAAATTGTAAACCACCCGTTAAGAGATGGGGATTCTTTTTTCGAAGACTATTTTGAACAGGAAAAGAAAAATCAGATTCTTAAGCTTGAAAATAGAATAAACAATAAAATGGCTTATGCATTCGACAGGTGCATCGAGGAAATGTACAAGGGCGAGCCTTTTTCTGTCAATGAAGACGGGGACATAAGAATTTTGGAGGAATTGGACGGAAAAACACTTTACAATCATTATAAAAATATTTTGATGACATCCAATGTGGATATATTCATTATTTCAAGAAACGACAGGAATCGTTATGCGGGAGAAATATTGGAATCGTTTGAGTTTAAAAATCAGAAGTCAAAGCCAATCTTAAGAGAGAAACACATTTATCCGGCTGAAAGCCCTAAATATGTAACGGAAAAAATGGATATATCCCAAGGGAAACTTGTGATGGGCTTCCGTACAAATATACCCTATGAAGATTTTTTGTACAGATCTTTGCTGGTTTTCAATGAGATACTGGGGGGAGGAACATATTCGAAACTCTTTCAAAACATAAGAGAAAAGAAAAGCCTCTGTTACAGTATTTTTTCAACTATTGAAAAATTCAAGTCAGCATTGTTTGTTGCGAGTGGAATAGATTTTGAAAAGAAGGACACAGTTGTTGATTTGGTTCAGGAACAAGTGGAGAAAATGAAAAAAGGCGACTTTGATGAGGCGGATTTGGAAAATGCCAAAAAATCAATAATTTCATCCATAAATTCCATCAAGGATTCGCCGAATAAGATAATGAACTATTATTATTCAAGGATACTTACAAATTCATATATGGAAGCGGAAGAAATAATAAAGCAATTCGAATCGATAGATAAAGAAATGGTTTTGAAGGCGGCGGAAGGTATATTCCTCGACACTGTCTATTTTTTAGATGAAAAGGGTGAGTTGATTGAAGAAAATCAGTAAGGTTGACATACCGCATTTGGACGAAACGGTGTATAGGTATACAACTGAAGAGGGCTTGGAAATACACATGATGGAAAAAAAAGGTTTTTCCAAAAAATATGCTTTTTTCGGAACCCGATACGGGTCAATAGACAACAGTTTCATGGCAGACGGAAAATATTACGACATGCCGCATGGAATTGCCCATTTTTTGGAGCACAAAGTGTTTGAAGAGGAAAAAGGCGATGTATTTGAAATTTTTTCAAGAACAGGAGCCAGATCGAATGCATACACAAGCCATGATTCCACAAATTATTTGTTTAGCTGCACAGACCGATTTTATGAAAACCTTGAGACGCTGATTGGTTTTGTCCAGACATTGAATATAGACAGTGAAAGCGTCGAGAAGGAAAAGGGTATAATCAAGCAGGAAATAATGATGTATGAAGACAATCCTGAGTGGCAGGCATATATCAATATACTTAAACTTTTGTATTCAAATCATCCTGTGCATATAGACATAGCAGGCACGGTGGAAAGCATAAGGGAAATCGACAAGGAAAAGCTTGCAACATGCTACAGGACTTTCTACAGCCCCAAAAACATGATTGTTTTTCTCATAGGGGACATAGACCGATTCAAGGCGATAGATGTAATAGAAGGAACGCTTACAAATGATTTCAAGAAAAGAGATACAAGCATAGAAAGAATTGTCCATGAGGATTTTGATCCGATTGTAAAAGAAATAAACAGAGAATCGTTTTCGATAGCCAGTCCGATTTTTTATATGGGAATCAAATGCCATCAGGACTCTGAAATAGAATCCGACATATTAAAAAAGGAAATTTTCATAGACATATTTTTAAACAGCATGTTGGGAAAAGGTTCAAATTTGTACAACGATCTTTATGAAGAGGGAATGATAGGCAAGAATTTCGGATATGACTATAATTATGGACCTGCTTATGGCCATATTATAATTGGTGGAGAGAGTGAAAAACCGGAAGAAACGTACGAGCTTTTAAAAAACGCGTTTGTTGAATTCTTGGAGAAAAATCCGAAAAGAGAAGATTTCGACAGAATAAAGAAAAAATTAAAAGGCGAATCGCTTATATACCTTAATTCATTGGAATACATCGCGAATGCTTATGTCTCTGCTTATCACAAGGGAATCGATTTTTTTAATTATTTCAATGAATTGGAGAAATTCGATTACGAAACTTATGCAAGAATGCAGAAAAATTACAGGATTGAAGGAAAGACGGCCCTGAGTGTTGTTTATCCGAATGACGGGGAGGTTTATTGATCATGAACCCAATAGCATTTGAAGTCTTTGGGATTGGAATCAGATGGTATGGAATACTGATAAGCATAGGATTGGTGCTTGGTGTTTTTATTGCCATGAGGGAGTCCGCAAGGCTGGGAATTGATGAAAACATCATTTTGGACTTTATAATTTTTGCTGTGCCTATTGCCGTTTTGTGTGCCAGGGCGTACTATGTCTTGTTCAATCTTTCATATTACGACGGAGACATATTGAAAATGTTAAACATAAGACAAGGCGGTCTGGCAATACACGGAGCCGTTATCGGGGGAGCCATAACAGCCATTGTATATTCGAGATTCAAAAAAATAAAATTCTGGAAATTGGCGGACCTGTGCGCTCCGGGTCTTATTCTCGGACAGGCGATAGGAAGATGGGGCAATTTCATAAACAAAGAGGCTTACGGAGGCCCGACGAATTTGCCCTGGGCAATTACCATCAATGGAGTTGGCGTTCATCCAACATTCCTGTATGAATCTTTGTGGAACTTGATGATTTTCATATTCCTGATGGCAATAAGAAAAAAGAAAAAATTTGACGGTCAATTGTTTGCTTTGTATATGATGTTTTATTCACTCGGAAGATTTTTCATAGAAGGGCTCAGAACGGACAGTTTGATGCTTGGCAATTTTCGTGTGGCACAACTTGTGAGCCTGGCCATGATTTGCGCCGGAGCCGGTTTTTATTTAATTAAAGGAAGAGAAAAAAGATGATATTTTTTAATAATTGAATGCATATGACAGGAAAACGGAGACTTCTATTTATAGGAGTCTTTTTTTTTATAAAAAAATAAAAGTTTTTTTAAAAAAAAGAAGGGATACTATTTTGCACATAGAATTAATAGATATGGTTTAAAGTGGATAGAAGTGGGGTAAAATCCCATAAAATGGGGTGAAAACATGTTTATTGGGGAATTTCAACATACGATGGATAAAAAAGGCAGAGTAAACATCCCGTCTAAATTCAGGGAATCCCTTGGAGAAATTTTCTATATAACAAAGGGACTGGATTCATGCCTGTTCATTTTCCCCAAAAATGAATTCTCCAACTTCGAGGAAAAACTTAAAGAACTTCCATTGGCGAGCAAAGATGCCAGGATTTTCACCAGAATGTTTTTTGCGGGAGCGGCGGAATGCCAACTCGACAAACAGGGAAGAATAATTATACCTCCGGTATTGAGACAATACGGAGATTTGGAAAAAGATGTTGTAATCATAGGGGTTTCAACAAGAATAGAAGTTTGGGACAAGGAACAATGGGATGCATACAATGCCGCCGAGAATGTGGATTATGACGACATCGCTGAAAAAATGGCCTTGTTGGGAATTTAAAGGGGGCAACAATAATGGAGTTCTCACACGAATCGGTACTATTAAAAGAAACGATTGATGGTTTGAAAATAGAGGGCGGCGGTATTTATGTCGACGGGACGACCGGCGGCGGCGGCCATTCAATCGAAATCGCAAAGAGGCTTGACGACAAGGGAAGATTGATATGCATAGATCAGGACAAAGAAGCTTTGGAGCATGCGAAAGTGCGCTTGGCTGAACATAAAGAAAACATAAAATTTGTCCACGACAATTTTTATGATCTGAAAAATATTCTTGTAAGAAATGGAATAGAAAAAATAAATGGATTGTTGCTTGATTTGGGAGTTTCTTCATATCAATTGGACAACAAGGACAGAGGTTTTTCATACATGCAGGATGCACCGCTTGACATGAGAATGGATGCTTCCAAAAGTCTGACGGCATATGAAGTAGTCAATACATATGAGAAGGAAAAGCTTAAAAGAGTGATACAGGAATACGGCGAAGAAAACTGGGCTGCCAGGATTGTCGAATTCATTGAAAACGAAAGAAAAATCAAGCCGATTGAAACGACTGGAGAATTAGTTGAAACAATTAAGAAGGCCATTCCGTCAAAGGCCAGAAGGGATGGGCCCCATCCGGCGAAGAGGACTTTCCAAGCAATAAGGATTGAAGTAAACAATGAGTTGGGAATTATTGAAAGAACAATAAAAGATGCAATTTCGTGCATGGATAAAAAAGGCAGGATTTGCATAATAACATTCCATTCATTGGAAGACAGGATCGTAAAAAACACTTTTAAATATATGCAAAAAGATTGCATATGCCCGCCTGAATTGCCTGTATGCAAATGCGACAAGAAAAGGGAAATAAAAATAATAACGAGGAAACCGATAGTGCCATCTGAAATAGAGATAGAAAAAAATCCGAGAGCCAGGAGCGCAAAGCTTAGAATCGCTGAAAGAGTATAGATGGAAGGAAGGAGCGACCTTTTATGACATCAGTAGCATATAAGAAATACATGGAATACGACTTCAATGAAACAAGCATTCCTGTACAAAGAAGGGGAAACAAAAAAAAGAAGACTTTTTATGCCACAAAACTGTTCATGGCGATTGTTTTGACCGGCCTATTATTCATAAGCATACTTTTTGGCTATGCCGCAATAAGTGAAATAAAATACCAAGTATATGAACACAAGCAAGCCATGAATGATTTGCAGATTGAAATAGAAAAAAACAAAATTGAGTTGGAAGCGATGAATAAAACCAGTATAATTGAAGACAAGGCTGTACACGAATTGGGAATGCAAGTCCCACAAAGACAGCAGATAGTTTACCTGGGTGAAAATGGAGAAGAAAACGGAATAACGCGTGTTTCAATTGCTTCGCAATCTGTTGAGCCGGCGAAAAGAGGATTTATAGGAAACATTTACTCTTCCATTTTAAGCTTGAAATTTATGGGGGATTGATTTGAAGGAGGCATTGCATGTCCCTGTTTAGAACACCAAAGAAAAGGTTGAATCTTACTCTTGCAATTGTAATAGTTGCTTTTGCATTTCTTTCAGCAAGATTGGTAAAAATACAGATAATTGATGGTGAAAAATATAGCGATATGGCAGTAGTCCAACAGACGAAGGACATACCAATACCTGCCCAGCGTGGAGAAATACTTGACAGAAACCTTAAAAAATTGGCAGTAAACATGACCTTGTACAATATTTGGGCGGACACCAATCGGATAACAAGCCCGGAGACTTCATCCAAATTGATTTCGGATATTTTGGAATCTGATCCGCAAGCAATGCACGATAAAATAAGTTCAGGAGCAGGTCTTATAAGTATCGGTAAGTGGGTAGACAAGGAAAAAGTTGAAGAAATAAGTTCGTTGAATCTCGAAGGCATCTGGCATACAGAAGTCGAAAAGAGGTACTACCCCCTGGATGATTTGGGGGCTTTTGTAATTGGACATACTACGGACGACAACAGAGGTTTGGCGGGGGTGGAATTGGAACTCAACCGATACCTGACCGGTTTGAGCGGCCGATGGATAAGAAATACGGACGTATTCGGACGGCAACTCCCTTTTGGAACAGACAAATATTATGGCGCGCAAGATGGATTGAATGTAATACTGACAATCGACGAGGTAATGCAGTATTATACCGAGCAAGCAATTGAAAATGGCCTGAGAGACTTGAAGGCTAAAAGAATAATGGCAATAATGATGGATCCGCGAACTGGAGACATCCTGTCAATGGCTGCATATCCGGATTACAATCCGAATTCTCCGAGAATTCCGGTTGATGAAAGCCAATTGATAGAATATCAAGGCTTGGAAGACGTTGAAAAACAGGCTTATTGGAATAAATTATGGCGAAATCCAATTGTGAGCGACACATACGAACCTGGCTCAACGTTCAAATTGATTACAGCGGCAATGTCTCTGGAAGAAAATGTGGCCAGGCCCGATACTCTTTTCTATGCAACGGGATCGATAAATGTAGCGGGTCAAAATATAAGGTGTTGGCGATATTACAGACCGCATGGAGAGCAGACACTTACCCAAGCGCTTGAGAACTCATGCAATCCCGTATTTGTAGAGCTTTCGCAGAAGTTGGGGAAGGAAAAATTCTACAAGTATCTTGAGGCTTTTGGATTCGGGGGCAAGACGGGAATAGAGTTGCCGGGAGAGTCGGGAGGATTGACAATCCCAATCGGGAAGGCCGGTCCGGTAGAACTTGCAACGATGTCATTCGGCCATGGTTTGTCAATAACACCGATTCAGTTGTTGACAGCGGTTTCAGCACTGGCAAATGATGGAAGACTTATGGAACCGAGATTGATTTCCGGATTGGCTGACAACGATGGAAATATTGTAGAGACATTTGATCCAGTCTTCAAGAGGCAGGTGGTTTCGCAAAGCACTTCCATGGAAGTGAGGCTGATGATGGAAAGTGTTGTTTTCAACGGATCGGGGAAAGAAGCCTACATACCGGGATATAGAGTTGGCGGTAAAACCGGCACAGCCGAAAAACTTGTCGACGGCGCCTATGATGAAGACAGCGTAATAGCTTCCTTTATCGCAGTGGCACCTGTAGATGATCCCAAACTGGCGATACTGATAGTTATTGACGAACCTGAAGAAAGCCATTTCGGGAGTTTGACAGCGGCGCCTTTGGCGAAGGAAATAATGGAAAAAAGTTTGATACGCATGGCGGTAGAGCCGGAATTCACAGAAACAGAACTTCAAATAATGAATAATGATTCTGTTGTCGTTCCGGATTTGAACGGAATGGATGCGCAAGACGCATTGGCAAAACTTGATTCAATTGGTTTGAGATGCGAGATAGTTCCTGAAATCGAAAACCTTGACGATACACACAAGGTTTTGGAACAATATCCGTATGCGGGATTTGAAGCAATGGAGGGATATAGCGTTATCATATATGTGGAGTGAGGAACATGTGAATATGTTATAATATTAGAGATGGCAATTTGAATGGCGAAATTGCCTTCTTTAATTATGAACCGAATGAAGGTGAATAAGAATGAGGCTAGGAGAATTGATTAAAAAGAATGACTATGTTTCTTGTTTCGGAGGCAAGGGTTTGAATTCGATTGTTAAAAATATCTCTTGCGACTCGAGAACTGCAGCACCCGGTGACTGTTTTGTTTGCATAAAGGGTTTTGAAACTGACGGACACGACTATATTCATCAAGCCTACAAAAATGGATCAAGGGTTTTTGTTGTGGAAGAGTTGTCTTGGACAAGCAAAATCGCAACCGAATATCCTGATGCTGCGGTTTTGCTTGTTGATGATACAAGAAGCATGCTTTCAACCTTGTCCGACCGATTTTTCGGCAGTCCTTCAAAAAAAATAACGGTTGTGGGCGTTACAGGCACCAACGGCAAGACTTCGGTCACGAATTATATATTCAACGCCCTCAGAAAATTGGGATTTTCAACAGGCATGATTGGAACGATTGAGATAAGTATGAATGATGAAATTTGGCCGTCAAGCAGAACGACTCCGGAATCCCTTGAACTGCAGAAGATATTCAAGACCATGCTGGATAAAGGAATCGAATATGTCGTGATGGAAGTTTCTTCACATGCACTAACTCTTTTACGGGTACAGGATATTGATTTCGACATATCTGTTTTTACAAATCTTACACAAGACCATCTTGATTTCCATAAAACAATGGAAAATTATGCGGATGCCAAGTACATGCTTATGAAAAAGGCAATCAAGGCTTCGATTGTAAACATTGATGACAATTATGGGAATGAATATATGAACGCTTTGAAAAAAGAGGGCAAGCGCGTTCTGACTTATGGAATGCAAAACAAAGCGGACATAATTTCGAAAAGAAATGAAGCGTATGGCATAACGACAATAAAGTCCTCATGTGGCGAAATTGAAATTGAGTCCTCAAGCAGGTTTGAAACCTACAACAAAATGGCGGCTTATGCGGTACTGAAAGAATTGGGTATCGATTTAAAAAAAATTCAATTTGTTTTATTGGATTTAAAGGGCGCAAAAGGCCGCTTTCAAAAGGTGCCGGGTTCTGAAAAATTGGGGATTGAAATAATAATTGACTATGCCCATACACCAGATGCATTGTCAAATGTGATAGAAGCGATAAATGAATATAAAATCGGCAGGCTGATTACAGTTTTCGGTTGCGGAGGAGAGAGGGATCCTTTTAAACGCCCAATGATGGGTGAAATCGCATCATCGGGTGCCGAGCATGTCATTCTGACAGATGACAATCCGAGGCGTGAAGATGCAAACAATATAATTATGCAAATCGAGAATGGAATGACAAAAGGCCGGCACGAAGTCATAAGGGATAGGAAAGAGGCTATAAGAAAAGCGATAATGTCGGCTGAAGCAGGCGATGTTGTTCTCATTGCCGGCAAAGGACATGAAAAGCTTCAAATAATTGGGGATGAAAGTTTTGAACATGATGATTTTCAGGTTGCCCGCAGCATATTGGAGGCGATTATATGAGAGACCTTACCATAAGCCAATTGGCGGGTATTCTCGGCGTTGAAATTGAAGAAACGCATGACAGCGTAAAAGAAATCAAGCGTATTGTGATCGATTCAAGAAAAGTTGAACCCGGTGATGCATTCATTGCGCTTAAGGGTCCGAATCATGACGGACATGATTTCATTGGAGCTGCAATAAAAAAAGGAGCAGTGGCTGTTGTTTCGGAAAAACATGTTGAAGCGGATGCAGGATTGATAATTGTGGGAGACAGCTACAAAGCCATGCGAAAAATCGCAAAAGCTTTTTTGGACCAGGTAAAACCGTTGGTTGTAGGGGTTACCGGAAGCGCCGGCAAGACCACGACGAAGGAAATGATTTATTGCGCATTGAATGAAAAGTACAATGTCCATAAGAATCATGGCAATTTGAACAATGACATAGGATTGCCGTTGACCCTTTTTGAATTGGAAAAAGAACATGAAATCGTAGTGTTGGAAATGGGAATGAACAGCAAAGGGGAGATACGATTGCTGGCAAGCATAGCACAGCCTGATATTGCTGTTATAACAAACATAGGGGAGTCCCACATAGGAAGGCTTGGTTCAAAAGAAAATATATTTTCCGCGAAAATGGAAATATGCGAAACAATGGATGAAACAGGAGTTTTGATTGTAAATGGAGATGATTGTTTCCTTAAATCATTAAAAGTGAAGGATACCGCTTACAGCAAGATATTTGCAGGTTACTGCAAAACGGACGTCAATGATGTCTGTGCAAAAGACATTGAACGCTGCGGCAAGGGAAGCAGATTTACTATTGTGCATGAAGGATGTGAATATCAGTGTTCATTGAATGTTCAGGGAGGGCACAATGTAATCAATGCATTGTTGGCTTTTGCTGCAGCTCTCAAGGCTGGAGTAAACCCTGAAGCGGCAGTCATTGGTATTGAAAAATACCATGGGGACGATGTCCGCGGAGCCATAACTGAAATTGGAGAAATGACATTGGTCAATGACACCTACAACGCCAACCCTTCATCGATGTCTGCAGCGATAGAAACACTTTCAACTATGGCTGGAAGAAAGATAGCTGTGCTTGGGGATATGCTGGAACTGGGGGCATATTCAAAAGAGATGCATTTGGAAATCGGCAAGAAAGCTGCGGAAAGCGGGATCGATATACTAATGGTTACGGGGTCATATGCCGAAGAATACAAAAGAGGCGCCGAGCTGAATGGCATCGGACGGATAGATGTAAAGGTTTTTGAAAGCAACGGTTGTCTGTCGAAAGCGTTGACAGAATTGATGAGTGCTGGGGATTCGATTCTATTCAAAGGGTCCCACAGTACAAAAATGGATGAAGTCTACAAGGAGATATTAAAAAATGCATAATATCTATATTCAATTTATTACAGTTCTGTTTTTTACGATAATAACCGGAAGAATAATGATACCTTATTTGGAAAAATTGAAAGTAGGTCAATCAATAAGGGAAGAGGGACCGTCTTCGCATATGTTGAAAAGCGGAACGCCTACAATAGGCGGGCTGATTTTTATTTTTCCCATTCTATTGGCTTATATGGTTTTGGGGGATAGGGAAAATGCAGGTTTGCAGATACTTGTTTGTGGATTTATATTATTTGCATCGATAGGATTCATAGATGACTATTTAAAGGTTGCTAAAAGGAAGAATCTAGGTTTGAGAGCCTATCAAAAGCTTGCCATGCAATCGCTTGCCGCTGCCTTTGTAGTGTTCTGGCTTTACAAGAGCGGGTTGACCGACAATATACTTCTTGTGCATACGGCGGGGATATCCATAGACATGGGATGGTTTAAGGTTCCATTTTTGATGGTATTCATCATTGCAACAGTCAATAGCGTTAATCTGACGGATGGCTTGGACGGTTTGGCTGCAAGTGTCACGATCATCGTTTCGATTCTGTTTTTTTTCTATTCGGAGTTTGTTGGCATGGATGGATTTACACATGTGGCGGTTTTTTTCATTGCGGCCCTGCAAGGTTTCCTGGTTTTCAATAAAAAACCGGCAAAGGTCTTTATGGGAGATACGGGATCCTTGGCTTTGGGAGCGTATGTTTGCATTTCAGCAATACTGCTTAGGATAGAGTTGCTGCTTTTGCTTTACGGTTTTATATATTTTATTGAATCGCTTTCGGTCATTATACAGGTGATAAGCTTTAAGACCAGGAGAAAGAGGGTTTTTCGCATGAGTCCAATTCATCACCATTTTGAACTTGGAGGATGGTCCGAAACGAAAGTGGTGGCTGTATTTACAGCCGTGACTATTTTAACAGTATTGATGTCGGGATGGATTCTAAGCAAAGGGGCAATGATATGAAACTGAAGAACAAGCACATATTGGTTGTGGGAATGGCGGCATCCGGATTGGAGGCGGCAAAATATCTTTCGCTTCATGAGGCGAAAGTTACCATTTGCGATTCAAAAGAGGCAAGCAAACTTGGTGACGCCATAAAAAAGCTTGACGGAATCGATGTCGAAATTTCAACCGGGGGAAATCCCGAGTCCGCCGACGGTTATGAAATGGTCGTGTTAAGTCCCGGCGTCCCGATGGATTTGCCTTTTATTAAAGATGCAGAAGCTAAAGGGATTCAGGTGATTGGCGAATTGGAACTGTCGGGAGCCGTGTCTGCCGGCAAGATAATAGCAATAACGGGCACAAACGGAAAGACTACAACAACTGCACTGACCGGCGAAATATTCAAAAAAGCGGGAAAGGATGTCCGGGTAATAGGGAACATCGGTATTCCGGCGATTAGCGTATCGGATTCCACCGACGAAGACAGTTATTTGATAACAGAAGTAAGCAGTTTCCAACTTGAGTCGATAGAAAACTACAAACCTGTAACTGCGGCAATATTAAACATAACCCCGGATCATTTGAACAGGCACGGCAGCATGGAGGCATATGCAGAAGCAAAAAAAAGAATTTTCAGGAACATGAAAACCGGTCAAATTGTTCTTAATTACGACAATGCGGCCACAAGGAAAATAGGTGAAGAAATAAGGAATGACGGATTGGAAACAATATATTTTTCGGCAAGAGAGGAACTTCAAGAGGGAGTATGCGTATCAAAAGAAAAAATTTCGATAAACCGTTCAGGGTTGAAGAAGATAGTCTGCGGGACGGAAGAGATATTCATACCGGGTAAACACAATATCGAGAATGCCCTTGCAGCGGTTGCAATAGCTGATTGCCACGGCATAGACGTTGAAATCATAAGGCATAGCCTTATGGCCTTCGAAGGTGTGGAGCACAGAATAGAATTTGTCGACGAAATAAAGGGAGTGAAGTATTATAATGATTCGAAAGGGACGAATCCCGATGCAGCCATAAAGGCAATCGAAGCCTTCGAGGGACCGATAGTTCTGATAGCCGGAGGAATGGATAAAGGAAGCGATTTTTCGGATTTCATAGAAGCATTCAATGGAAAAATAAAGGAAATGATAGTCTTGGGAGAAACGGCTGAAAAAATAATCGACTCCGCTCAAAAAAAAGGTTTCCATGAAATATGCAAAGTTGAAAACATGGAAGATGCCGTAAAGAGAGCGTATGAAATTGCAGAAAATGGAGATTGCGTTTTGCTTTCCCCGGCATGCGCAAGTTGGGACATGTATAGAAGCTACGAATACAGGGGACGGGATTTCAAAGGCAGAGTGCGGGAATTGAGGGATTGATTTATGAAATCAAAAAACAGAATCGATGCGTACCTGTTGACCTTGATTCTTGTCTTGGTTATCATCGGAGTGATAATGGTGTTCAGCTCGAGCTACTACTACGCACTGGATAAAATGGACAACATTTATTATTTTCTGATCAAAGATATTATTTGGGTTGTTCTGGGGCTTGCGATAATGTTTGTTACAATGATGATGGATTATCATTTGATAGCGAAAGTGGCGCCTTTTGCATATTTCATAGGTCTTGCGTTGTTGATAATGGTTCTGACATCATTTGGGATTGAAATCAACCATGCAAGCAGATGGCTTGAAATAGCCGGATTCCGCTTTCAGCCGTCAGAGGTGGCAAAACTGTGCATCATTGTATTTTTAGCGAACAGCCTTTCCAGGACAAACAAGAAAATCGGTCGATTCATGGAAGGGGTTTTGCCGTATCTGGCAATGGCTGCAGTATATTCGGCTTTGATCATCAAGCAGCCTAACATGTCGACTTCGGTCATAATAATATTGATTGCATTCGCTATGCTTTTCGTTGCAGGAATGTTGTGGAGGCATCTTGCTGCAATCGTGGTGATAGGAATTGCGGCTGCTGCATATTTTGTGAAAAGCAGCACATACAGATATGCCAGATTTTTGAGTTTCAAGGACCCTTTTGCCGATGCCGCAAAGAGCGGGTACCAAGTCATTCAATCCCTGTATGCATTGGGTTCCGGAGGCTTGCTTGGCGTAGGGCTTGGACAGGGAATGCAAAACAAACTATACATACCCGAACCGCAAAATGATTTCATTTTTGCTACAATAGGTGAGGAATTGGGCCTTGTGGGGTGCTTGATAGTTTTGGGACTCTATATGGCATTGATATTGAAGGGAGTCAAAATCGCAAAAAAGGCGCCGGATCTTTTCGGTACTCTTTTGGCTACGGGGATTATGTCGATGTTGGCTTTTCAAGTAATCATAAACATTGCGGTTGCAACTTCCTCAATGCCGGTTACAGGAATTCCACTGCCATTTATAAGTTATGGAGGTAGTTCGATGATTATTCTTATGACGGAAATGGGTATACTGATGAATATTTCAATGCAAGGGACGAGGGCTTAAAAATGAAGATAATTGTTACAGGCGGAGGAACCGGAGGTCATGTATATCCGGCTTTATCAATAGCCGATGAAATCAAAAAAAGAAATCCCGATGCTGAAATAATTTTCGTAGGAACCGAAAGGGGAATTGAAAGCAGGGTTGTGCCGGAATCCGGCTATGAATTGAAAATAATCGATGCTGCAGGAATAAACAGAAGGAAAATACTTGAAAACATCAAAGTTGCTTACGCAGGTTTTAGGGGACTGCGGCAATGCATGGGCATATTGAAGGAATTCAAACCTGAACTTGTAATAGGGACGGGAGGATACGTTTCAGGTCCAATGGTGTTTTTATCGTCGCTTAAGGGACTTAAGACATGCATCCATGAGCAAAATGCCTATCCGGGTTTGACCAATAAACTATTGGGTTTGTCGGTTACCGAAATAATGACTGGATTCGAATCATCTGAAAACTATTTCGTTCGAAAAAAAAGAGTCCACTACACCGGTAATCCAGTCAGGAAAGAATTCTATGGAATCGAAAAAAATGAAGCCAGAAAAATATTGGGTTTGCCATTGGAACAGTTCAGGGTGCTTAGCATGGGGGGAAGCGGAGGGGCTTCCGTATTGAATGACAGGATAAAGGAAAGCATGACAATCTTAAAAGATGAAGAAATATACTTTACGCATATTACAGGCAAACGGTATTTTGACAAATTCATGTCGGGTTTCGAGTGCGGAAGCAATAACGAAATTTGTCCGTACATCTCTGAAATGGCAATTCATATGGCCGCATCAGACATTGTAGTTTCGAGAGCCGGGGCAATTACTGTTGCCGAAATATTGAAATTGGGAAAACCGTCGATTCTGATACCTTCGCCGAATGTGACGGGAAACCATCAATTTCACAATGCCTCGGCATTGAAGAAATCAGGTTGCGCATTAATGATGGAAGAAAAAGAACTCACAGGGCGAAATTTGGCTGATGCATTGTTGGAACTATACGAAAGCAAGGATAGAATCGAGCTTATGGAGAAACGGGCATATCCCTACAAGAAAAGCGATGCGACAAAATCTATAGTGGACAGGATGATGAATCTGTGAAGCGTAAAAAAGTATTTAGGACAGCACTATGCATTGCGATTCTTATAGCAGGCGTTATTTCAGCTGTTTTTATGACAAACATATTTATTATTGAAGATTGCACAATATCTTCAAACGGAAAGTACGTTGACGATGCGTACATATCTGAATCCATACTGGGTAAAAATATTTTTTTGATTAAGGCCGAAAAAGTGGAAAAATTCATAGAGGAAGATCCGGCAATAAAATCCGCCACGCTAAGACGAAATTTACCGGATTCAATAACAATGGAAATTGTTCCCAGAGAGAAAATAGTGCAAGTTGAATATATGAATGGGGCGATAGGAATATCATCTGACGGTTATGTTATGGGATTCGAAACTTTTGCGGCAAATGGGCCAAATGGCAATTACCTTTTGGTGAAGGGTTTGGAATTCGAAAGATTCGAAATCAATTCCATCTTAGTTACTGAAGACTATGAACTTCTTGAAAATATAATCATGCTTGCTAAATTCTTGAAAAGCGACATGGAAGAAAGCGCGGATTTCGTATCGATTGAAGACAATCACTTGATTTTACAGATACATAAGGATTTTCTTGTTGATTTTGGTTCTCTGGATGATCCCATAGAAAATAAATTGGGTAAAATGAAATTAATTTTACAGGATTTAAGCATCAAGAATATCAATAGAGGTATAATAAACATGAGATATGAAAACAGTCCTGTATATTACCCGATTCAATAGGAGTGGTCAAATGAGCAAATTCAATCTTAAAACAAATATTATCATCGGTTTGGTAAGTGTGGTGCTTGGCATTGTATTTTCGATCCAGTACAAGGCTGTAAACAATGATTATCTGGAAAGCCTTTTCCCAAGCCAAAGAGCGATTCAGCTGGAAAACGAATTGAGCAGAACCATGGCAGAAAAAGAAAATTTGCAGGAACAGCTTGAATTCTACGAGACTGAACTTAGAGACATCAAAGAATCGGAATCAAAAGAAAGCGCCGTCATAAAGAGCCTTAACGAAGAAATCTTGAAATTCAGGGTCATCGCCGGATTTGAAGATGTAGAGGGTGAAGGCATACAGGTGGCAATTGAGGATCCTTCTGCTGAAATGGATTATTCAGGCGAGGGAGGAAGCGTAATAATGTACAATTACGATTTGATTCTTTCAATGATCAATATAATGAATGCGGCAGGCGCGGAAGCAATATCTGTCAACAATCAAAGAATCATAGCAATGACTGAAATACATCTGGCTGGTAATAATTTAAACATAAACAATGTTCCTACAGCACCGCCGTTTGTGGTAAAAGCAATAGGCAATTCGGACACCCTTGAGGCGGCGCTTAACATAAGGTATGGAATAGTTTGGGAAATGCGTGAGAATTACAAGCTCCAAGTCGGCATCAAGAAGTTTGAGAATATAATCATTGAAAAATACAAGGATGTTATAAAATTCCGATATGCCGAACCGGTGGAATGACATGAGGCGGAGGCTTAAGAGAATGGGCAACAAATTTTATATATTCATGATGGCATGCATAGTGGGATTGCTTATGGCTTTCACACTGAACAACACATCCGGAGAATACAGAATAGTGCCATTCAAGGTCATAAACGATTATAAGAAAGTGATTGAAAAAGAACAGGTTGAAATTCAGTCGATAAGGAATCTTTTAAACGAAACAAATGAAAAAATAGAATATTTCAAAGGGGAACAGGCGGAAGGCAATGTCGGGAAGGCTCTGAAAAACGAACTCGACGAATACAAGGCATCAGCAGGCTTGCTGGCGCTTGAGGGGCCGGGAGTGCTTGTAATATTGAGCGACGGAGACAGGGAATTGATTGAAGGAGAGGATCCCAACAATTTACTTGTTCATGACATAGACGTTTTGAATATAGTAAACGATTTGAAGATTTCCGGGGCCGAAGCCATTTCTCTAAATGGGCAAAGGGTGGTTTCAATAAGCGAAATAAATTGTGCAGGACCAACCATAAAGATAAATGACCGTGTTTATTCGCAACCTTATATAATTAAAGCGATAGGGAACCCGGATTATTTGCAGGCCGCAATAAAAGCTCCTGGAACGTACGGCAATTTATTGAAGCAAGTGGGTCTGTTTGTGGAAGCGAATACGAGCGTGAGCATAACTGTGCCGGCATATGAAGAACAGATTGAATACAAATACTTGAAAGTTATTGAAAGGAGCGAGAAGCCATGATTATTGCATTGATTGGAATAATAGTCGGATTGGGAATAGGTTTTTATTTACCGATAACATTCCCGGCACAATATTCTCTATACCTTTCGATTTCCATAATAGCGGCATTCGATTCGATATTCGGGGCTGTTCGTGCAAACCTTGAGAATAAGTTCGATACTGTTATTTTTACAACCGGATTTTTCGGCAATGCGTTTTTGGCGGGAATGCTTGCCTATATTGGAGATCAGCTTGGTGTTCCGCTTTATTATGCTGCTATTGTTGCATTCGGCGTAAGATTGTTTGAAAACTTTGCCTACATAAGGAGATACTTCATATCAAAATTGCGAGAATGAGAGAAATGTACATGCTTTTATGTTACAATCAATAGTAAATGAACGGTGTTATTATGCAATTATAATGTCAATAAGGGGGATTTCAACATGTTGGAATTTGATACTGATATAGAAAGATTTGCACAAATAAAAGTTGTAGGAGTAGGCGGTGGAGGAAACAATGCTGTAAACAGGATGATTGACGCAAATTTAAAAGGCGTGCAGTTCATTGCTGTGAACACGGACAAGCAAGCCCTGTTCTCATCAAAGGCGGAATTTAAAATACAGATAGGTGAAAAAATAACAAAAGGTTTGGGCGCAGGCGCAAATCCTGAAATAGGGAAAAAATCGGCTGAGGAAAGCCGGGATGAAATAAGGCAGGCTCTAAACGGAGCGGATATGGTTTTTGTTACAGCCGGAATGGGAGGCGGTACAGGGACCGGAGCGGCTCCCATAGTTGCGGAAATCGCCAAGGAAATGGGAATTTTGACTGTTGGAGTGGTCACAAAACCTTTTGGATTTGAAGGCAAGGTCAGAAGGCAACACGCAGAAATCGGGATAGAAAGCCTGGGCGAAACGGTAGACACCCTTGTGACAATTCCAAACGATCGTTTGCTGCAAGTAGTAGAGAAGAAGGCTTCAATAATGCAGGCATTCCAAGTAGCCGACGACGTACTGAGGCAAGGTGTCCAAGGCATTTCGGACCTCATATCGATACCGGGACTTGTCAATCTTGATTTCGCCGATGTGAAAACCATCATGTATGAAAAAGGATTGGCGCATATGGGAATCGGCAAGGCTGCCGGAGAGAACAGAGCAAGAGAAGCGGCACAAATGGCAATACAGAGTCCTTTGCTTGAAACTACAATCAATGGATCGAAGGGTGTGTTGCTTAACATAACAGGTGGAACGGATCTTGGATTGTTTGAAATAAATGAAGCTGCGGAACTGGTTTCGGAAGCAGCCGATTCCGATGCAAATATTATTTTTGGTGCGGTAATCGACGATGACATGAAAGATGAAATAAGGATAACCGTAATAGCTACCGGGTTTGAAAAATATATGGGCCTTGCAGCAGAGCCTCTCCTTGAAGAGGAAACAGAAGAGAAAAACCAAAAGCAAGATGAAACGGAAATTGAAGCTTCGAGTGAATCGGATTCAAATGAAGAAGTTTTGATTGACAGAGAAGAAAAACCGGCCCAGCCGGATGAAGCCGATTTCAAAAATGAGAAAAATGACGGATTCGAAGTATTGGATATCCCGACATTTCTCAGATCGAAGAGAAATACGCAATATTAGATTATTGTGCAGAGGAGGTAATTCATGAATTGTCCGTTTTGCAGCAACAGTGAAACAAAGGTGATTGATTCAAGACCTACTGACGAAGGAAATTCAATCAGGAGAAGGCGTGAATGCCTCGAATGCAAGAGAAGATTCACCACGTATGAAAAAATCGAAGAAATCCCTCTTGTTGTAGTAAAAAAAGACATGAGCAGGGAAACGTTCAACCGCGACAAGATAAGGAATGGAATAATTAAAGCCTGTGAAAAGAGACCGGTTTCCCTTCAAACCATTGAGCATATTGTTGAAGAATTGGAAAAGGAACTTCAAAGTTCATTGGAAAAGGAAATTGAGTCTGTACACATAGGAGAATTGGTTATGCAATATCTAAAGGATACTGATGAAGTCGCATATGTACGATTTGCATCTGTTTACCGGCAATTCAAGGACATAAATACATTCATGGATGAATTGAAGAAAATTTTAAATGAAAAGGATGCATAGGAATGGGGAAATGCGATAGGATCCGATGCAGCAAGATTGACCAAATAAAAAATGGCAGCATTGGAGAAGAAGCAGGTCTTGAAAAAGGGGACAGGCTTGTAAAAATAAACGGAAAAGAAGTAAAAGACATATTGGATTATATTTATTTGATAAATGATGAGTATCTTTTGGTTGAAGTGGAGAAAGCCGATGGAGAAATATGGGAAATAGAAATAGAAAAAGAATACGATGAAGATTTGGGTATTATTTTTATTTCCCCCACCATGGATGATATAATGCGATGTCATAATAAATGCTTGTTTTGTTTTGTGGATCAAATGCCGGAAGGCATGAGATCCTCATTGTATGTAAAGGACGATGATTACAGGCTTTCGGTGTTGCACGGAAATTTTGCCACATTTACGAATCTTTCTGAAAGGGACATCGAGAGAATAATTGAGCTCCACATATCCCCAATAAATATTTCGGTTCATGCCACGGATCCGAAGCTAAGAATTCGAATGATGGGAAACAAGCGCGCCGGAGAGATAATGAAACAAATAAAAGCCATCGCCGACCATAATATATCGATGAACGGGCAGATAGTTCTTTGTCCGGGTATAAACGACGGTAAAGCGCTTGAAAACACTTTGAATGACCTCGAGCGTTTTTTTCCCCATATGCAAAGCATAGCAATTGTTCCCGTAGGCTTGACGAAGTTTCGGAAAGGACTTTTCAAACTTGAAAAAGTAGACAAGGAAAAAGCAATGGAAACGATAGAACTTGTCGAGTCGAAACAGAAAGAGTACAGAGGGAAATACGGGAAATCATTCGTATACCTTTCAGATGAATTTTATATAATCGCAGAAAAGGAATTTCCCGATTATGATGATTATGAAGGATTTTTGCAGATTGAAAACGGCGTTGGAATTGCCAGAAAATTTGAAAGGCAGATAATTGATGCATTAGGGAACAAATTGCACGAATCAACCGGAAGCTTAAAAATAGCGATGGTTACAGGCGTGCTTTCATATGATTTCATAGTGAAAACGGCAAAAATTATTGAAAGAAACATTGAAGGACTTTCAATAGAAGTGGTTAAAATTGAAAATGAATTTTTCGGGAAAGACATAACTGTGGCAGGCCTCATCAGCGGGAAGGATTTATCAAGAATGATACATGGAATAGAAGCGGAAACAGTTCTTGTCCCCGGAACGATGATAAAGGAAGGAACCAAACTGACAGTTGATGACTTGAACATTGAAGAAATAGGCAAAAGCTCAATGAAGAAGATAATTCCGGTCGAGATTGACGGATTTATGCTGGTTGATAAGATTATCAAATTGAAGAATCGGAGTTGATCGAATGACAAAACCAATAGTGGCTATTGTCGGAAGACCCAATGTGGGAAAATCGACGTTTTTTAATAAAATAGCAGGTAGAAGAATTTCAATAGTTGAAGACAAGCCCGGGGTCACCAGAGATAGAATTTATATAGAAGCGGAATGGCTGACCCATAAATTCATTATGATTGACACCGGAGGAATTGAGATTGTCGATGAAGACGTCATAATGGACAATATGAAGAAACAGGCTGAGTTGGCGATAGAAACCGCTGATGTCATAATATTTATGCTTGATGGCAGGGAAGGATTGACTACGACAGACGAATATATAGCCGAGATGCTCAGAAAAACCAGAAAGCCGGTTTTGGTTGTTGTAAACAAGGTGGACCAAATAACATCAATCAATGATACTGTTCTGGATGCATATACCTTGGGGCTTGGCAATCCAATGCCCATATCATCTGCCAATGGGTTGAATCTTGGAGATTTGCTTGATGACATAGTTGGTCATTTTCCCGAACCGTCTACTTATGCAGATGACGAGGATGTGGTAAAGGTTGCGCTGATTGGAAAGCCCAATGTCGGCAAATCATCCATTATCAATCGTATACTTGGCGAAGAGCGCGTAATCGTAAGCCATATATCGGGCACAACGAGAGACGCAATCGATACGCCTTTTGAAAAAAACGGAAGGCAATACGTGTTGATTGATACAGCAGGAATAAGAAGAAGAAGAAGCATAAGTGAAAATGTGGAAAAATACAGCGTGATAAGATCTTTGAGCGCAATCGAAAGAGCGGATGTATGTTTTTTGGTTTTGGATGCCGAAGAAGGCATA
This sequence comes from uncultured Peptostreptococcaceae bacterium, assembly GCA_964512505.1. GTDB lineage: Bacteria > Bacillota > Clostridia > Peptostreptococcales > BM714 > BM714. The sequence goes on along the minus strand of CAZEHH010000001.1, from coordinate 61,067 downwards.
TCGGAACAGGACAAACGAATTGCAGGCTATGCCCATGAAGCCGGACGAGCCATGGTAATAGTAGTGAACAAATGGGATGTTGTGGAAAAGAACAACAAGACATATGATGAATTCGTCAAGCTTATCAGAAACGAAATGGCTTACTTGTCTTATGCGCCAATGATATTCATATCTGCGAAAACCGGCAAACGAACCGAAAAATTGATTGAACGGATTGACTACGTTCACAGTGAATACTGCAAAAGAGTTTCAACAGGCGCATTGAATGATTTGTTGAATGAAGCAGTTTTGCTTAATCAACCCCCTTCCGACAAAGGAAAGAGGCTCAAAATTTATTACATGACTCAGGTTTCCGTAAAACCGCCGAAGTTCGTATTGTTTGTAAACAGCAGAGACCTTGCTCATTTTTCTTATATCCGATATCTTGAAAACAAGCTCAGAGAAGCCTACGGTTTCGATGGAACGCCTGTGGTATTTGAAGTAAAGGAAAAAAGGAAAGGCATGTAAAAGAATCACAAGGAGGTTTTTATGAAAAAAAAGATAGCGATAATGGGTGCAGGAAGTTGGGGAACGGCAATCGCCATAACATTGAACGGCAAAGGACATGAAATTGCTGTATGGGACAGACTTTCAGAACATGTGGACAATATCAATAAAACGAGGGAAAATGCATTTTCGCTTCCAGGAATAAAGATAGACGAGAAAATCATTTTCACCGATGACATGGAGCAGTGTCTGGATCTTGCTGAAATTGTAATTCTGGCTGTTGCTTCACAGGGCGTCAGGAGCACATTGGAAAAGATAAAACCTGAATTGATGCAAAATAAAATCATAGTGAATGTTTCAAAAGGGATTGAAATAGGAACCCTCAAGAGGATGTCGGAGGTAGTCAAAGAGTTTTTTCCCGACAATCCTTTCGTAGCCCTCAGCGGACCGTCCCATGCGGAAGAAGTTTCGAGAGAGATGCCAACAACACTGGTTGCGGCTTCCGAAGAACTTGAATTGGCTGAAATGATTCAAGACCTCTTTATAACTGACAGATTGAGAGTCTATACAAATACTGACGTCTGCGGTGTCGAGATTGGAGCATCGCTGAAAAATGTCATTGCGCTCGGAGCTGGGATCAGCGATGGGTTGGGATACGGAGACAATGCCAAAGCCGCTTTGATGACGAGGGGAATAGTTGAAATTGCCAGATTGGGCGAAGCCATGAAAGCTGACGTAAACACATTCACAGGACTTACCGGAATAGGGGATCTGATAGTAACATGCACCAGCATGCACAGCCGAAACAGAAGATGCGGGATTCTTATTGGAGAAGGCATGAAAATGGAAGACGCAGTTGAAAAAATCGGAATGGTGGTAGAGGGAATCTATACAATAAAGTCCGCATTTGAATTGGCAAAAAAATATTCAGTCGACATGCCGATTGTCGATGAGCTTTATCGTGTCCTTTATGAAAATCATGATGTGGAAAAATCAGTAAATAACCTGATGACCCGTTCAAAAAGACACGAGATGGAAACGACAATGAAAATAAAATGAATGAATTGATAAAAAACTAACAAAGAATATTGAAAAATTCATTTTATTGTGCCATAATTAAATTGTCGAAAAACCTATCGAAAAGAAGGGATGCAAATGCAAATCTTGGATTCTATGCTGAAAACCGCGGTTTTGTTGCTGATTGCTTCGGTGGCTTGTTATTTGGCATGTTTGTTTGAAGAAAGACGTCATTCATGCAAAAACAAAATAATCATAAAGAGTCGCACGCTTACTGAAAGCTATTTGAAACTTATCGACAAGAAATGTTTCAAACTCGGCAAGATGAGGCTTTCAATAGGAGATGAAATAAAATTGAGTCTCGTTGAAACCAACAAGACTTACAAGGGTAAAGTGTTGGGGATAAAGAAATATAAAGAAAAATTGTGTCTGTTGACAGATGACGACAACATTATGGAATTCAGTGTTATACATATAAAAAAATTAAAAATAGTATCAAGATATGGTAAAATTATATAAGGCTGCTTAGTAGCCTTATATTTATTTTGACAGGGGATTCCAATGAGAAGAAGCAATAAAAGGCATAGAGTTTTTGAATACGGCGTTTTCTTGATTATCATAATTTTTTTTCTTTATAAGATATTGGCGCTTATTGGAAACTTTGAACAACCGGATGAACCCTATATCGTAGAGTATGGAAGCATAGTGCAGGAAAATGAATATGACTGCTTGATAATAAGAGATGAAATTCTTGTATTTCCGCTTGAATCAGGACAAATAAAATACAAAGTCAATGAAGGCGACAAAGTAAGAAAAGGATATCCTCTCTATTATATTGAAACCGGGACATACGGTGGAGGCGCAGCTGGAAACGCGCAGCATGTCGAAATAAAGACGTCGGGGGAATACATGAGGGTGGCATATGAAAATCTCGATGTTGGGAAACAGGTCCAAGACATACGAAGTTTGTCTGCAAATGGAATCTATGACAGGATTGCATTGATAAAGCATGCAATCGATGAAAAAATAATGCAAGCAGGAAGAGAAGAAATTGAAACAGAAGCTGTGAATCGCTATAATGGAGCTAATTCGCCCATATCCGGAATCGTTTCATTCAATATTGACGGTTATGAGGAAATTTTAAGCAGGGAAAGCGTAATGTTTCTGGACATGGAAAAAGTGCGGAGTGAAACCATAAATTCGGTAAACCTTAAAGAGAAAGAAGCCGAAAAGGATTCTCCGATAATGAAAGTAATCGACAATTCGGCTTGGTATGTATATGTCTATACAGACCTTAGGAACATTGGACGTTTCAACGAGGGGTCGAGCGTCAAGATTGTTTTTGAAGATGAAAATGTGGATGCAAGGGTAGTTGAAACAAATAATGAAATAGGCAACTGTTATGCCATTTTGAGAATAAGCGAGCAGGCAAGGGTGTTTTTGGGGAAAAGGTCGACAAGAATGCATATAATAAACAAAAATATAAACGGATTGATTGTGCCTGTTGATGCTCTTGTTTATCAAGAGGAAGAAATGGGCGTTCTTATAAAAAACATTAACGGGAAAGCTGTTTTCAAGCCTGTGGGCGTAAAAGGCTCAAATAATGAATGGGCGGTTGTAAGCGATGGAATTTTCTATAGGAATGATGAAAATGGAAATGTCGAAGCGGTAGACACCGTCAAGGTATATGACGAGATTATTGTCGACATCAGCGACTAGGAGGTCTTTATGGGAATTGAAATAAACATTGGGGAAATAGAAAAAAAAATAGGGAAGATCTGCAAAGAAAAAGGCATTGAAAGAAATGGAATACAATTGATTGCAGTTACAAAAACAATCGATGCCGAAAGGATAAAAGAAGCGATAGAGGCAGGGGTTTCTGTGCTTGGAGAAAACAAGGTGCAGGAGATACTGGGCAAGTACGACAAGATAGAAGAAAAAGTCAAATGGCATATGATAGGCCATTTGCAAAGGAACAAGGTTAAATACATAATTGACAAGGTTGACATGGTCCATTCGCTTGACAGCATGGAGCTTGCCCGTGAGATAGACAAGAGGGCGGCCCGGTCGGGAAAAACTATGGATTGCCTCATCCAGATAAACATAGGCCAAGAAGTGAGCAAATCAGGCATTGATTACGATGATGCCGAATCATTTCTGAATGAGGCAGCAAGTCTCGACAATGTTAGGATATGCGGATTTATGGCTATTGCACCATATATTGAAGATAAAGAAAAAGTAAGGCCGTATTTCAAGAAAATGCATGAATTGTTTATAAGAATGAAAATGAAAGGCCATGAGAATCAAATGCTTTATCTGTCCATGGGAATGACGCATGATTTTGAAACGGCAATAGAGGAAGGCGCCAATATGGTCAGGATAGGGACGGGGATATTTGGGGAAAGGAATTATTCAAAATAAGGAGGAATTGGAATGAGCGTAATCGATAAAATTAAATTTTTCATGGGTATTGACGAATATGATGAAGATGAATTTGATGAAATTGAAGAGGATGAGATATTTTCAGAGCAAAGCATTGAGCAAGCCGACACCAAGGTCAGGGGGAATAAGATTTTGAACATACATTCAAACCAACAGATGAGGGTTATTGTCCACGAACCAAAAGATTTTGAAGAGGTTCCAGGCATAGTGGACAACCTCAAAAACAATAAGCCTGTTGTAATAAATCTTGAAGAGCTTGAATATGAATTGGCAAAAAAAATATTTGATTTCCTTAACGGGGCTGTATATGCATTGGAGGGGAAAATTCAAAAAATCTCCAAAGGCATTTTCATAATAGCTCCCAAAAATGTTGAAATACAAGGGGATTTCAAAACCGAGACAACTGAAAAAGGAATTTTTCCTTGGCAAAAGTAGTGGAATATGGAGGAGAACATGTGGATTATAAAGGAATCGATTTATAGATTTGTTGAAGTGGTTAATTTTTTGATTATTGCGAGAATAATATTTTCATGGTTTGCGCGCGATTATTCAAATCCGATTTTCAAGATGCTGTACGGCTTGACTGAGCCGATTCTTTCGCCTTTTAGAAACCTTTTGTTCAAAATGGGCATTGGGGGAGGCATGATTGATTTTTCGCCTATTTTCGCAATCCTTGCGCTTGACGTGCTAAGTAGCTTGATAGTAAGCGTTCTATAGAATGCCGGGAAAAAAAGAAGTCGAAGACTTTTTGAACAGGCAGAAGCACATCAGTCATTCTAAAGACGATGTTTATGAAATTCTTAAGGTTTTGTCTGCATATGAATCCATTTCCAGGGGCAAAACTTTGGGAATCAGTGGAATAATATCCAGGAGCCGGTTCGATTTTGTCGAGTCTCTCGTGCGTTCAACAGGAGACAATGAAGTGGGGATCCGCTTTGAGGGTGGATATCCGGATGCCGAAAGGGGAAGAATGATATTTTCGACCCATGGTGAAATATCGATGGAAGAAGCGGGATTGAGACTCATTGAAATGAAATTCAATTCGGAGGTTGGACACAGAGATGTTTTAGGGGCATTGCTTTCGCTTGGGGTAAAGCGGTCAAAGGTTGGCGATATAGGGATAGAAGGGTTTGTGTCCCATGTGGTTGTATCGGATGACATGGTTGATTTTATCAGAATGAATATTAATCGAGTGGGAAGGGCCTGCATTGAATCATCCAAAGCGATCTCATGCGGGGAATTCGATATGCCCAAACAGCGTTTCAATGAGAATGAAATAGTCGTATCTTCAATGAGGTCCGATTTGATTTTATCAAAACTTTTCAAGCGAAGCAGAAAAGACGTAAAAGGCGATATATTAAAAGGCAAAGTGAAATTGAATGACTTTATACTGAACACGGCTGATCATTGTGTTATGGAATCGGATGTTGTTTCATATAGAGGCCATGGCAAAATAAGAATAGGTGATACGAAAGGCGTTACTAAAAAAGGCAACTATGTTCTTAAAATAAAAAAATATGTGTGATGGGGGGAAAAAATGATTAATCCGTTGGAAATACAAGCCGTTGAATTTGGGAAATCATTGAGAGGCTATCAGACCGGGGAAGTCGATAAATTCATAGATGATATTTTCGAGGACTATGAAATCATATACAAGGAGAATAAGGATCTTAAAGAACGCATAGTATTGCTTGAAGAGCAAATTGAGACTTACAAAAGCATGGAAAAGACATTGAACGAAACATTGATATTGGCAAGCGATACCGCGGAAACCTTAAAAAACAATGCTGCAAAAGAAGCTGAATTCATAAATAAAAAGGCTGAAGAGGAAGCAAAAAGGATAATTGAGAAAGCGAACGGAGAAGTCATGAGGGTAAAGAGAGAGTTTGACGATGCCAAAAAACAGGTGTTGATTTTCAATGAAAGGTATAGAAATCTTTTAAAGTCGCAGATAGAATTATTGAACAAGTCAACTGAGGACATGTTTGATTGAATACGGTCAAAATATTCAACCCGCCTTTTTGGTGGGTTGTTTTTAAGAATTCACAGGAGGTAATCAAGAAATGAAGATAGGAATAATCGGAGCAATGGAGGAGGAAATCCAGTGCATATTGGAATTGATGGAAATAAAGGACAAAGAAATTTATGCAGGAATGACTTTCAACAAAGGATTTGTACACAACACTGAAGTTGTGCTTGTGATGTCTGGCATAGGCAAGGTTAATGCAGCTCTTTGCGCTCAGATACTGATAACAAAATTCCAGGTTGAAAGCATAATTAATACAGGGCTTGCAGGGGCTTTGGAAGAATTTCTCGAAATAGGAGACATAGTTGTTTCAAGCGAATTGCTCGAACACGACATGGATGCAACAGGTTTCGGATATGAACCCGGCGTGATACCGAGAATGGAAAGATCCATTTTCGAGGCAGAACCGAGATTGATTGATTTGACTGTCGAAGCCATAGGCAAAGAAAAAAGAGTGCATGTAGGAAGAATAGTTTCAGGCGATGTGTTTGTTGCGGATTCCGAAAAAAGAATTCACCTTAATGAATTTTTCGGCGGGGTATGTGCGGAGATGGAAGGCGCGGCAATAGCTCATGTTTGTCATGTCAATAAAAGACCTTTTGTAGTGATTAGGACAATTTCAGACAAGGCGGACAATTCGGCAACCGAAAATTTCAGCGAATTTGCCGACAAGCATGCACACGAATCCAGCCGCGTGGTTATTGATCTTATCAAAAAAATGGAAATGGAATGATATGATATGGAAACATTAAAGGTGATTGTTGGCGAAGACGGGGAAGGATGCAGGCTGGATGCTTACCTCAATGAAAATCTAGAGGAATTTTCAAGAAATTACCTGCAAAAGTTGATTGGCGATGGAAACGTGACGCAAGATGGCATTAAAGTCGTGAAAAAGAATCACAGGTTGAAGCAAGGCGCGACATTGGAATTGACTGTTCCTGAGCCCGAAAAGCTTGAGGTTGAAGCCCAAAACATAAAGCTGAATATCGTTTATGAGGATGAGGGGCTTTTAGTCATAAACAAGGATAAGGGCATGGTGGTGCATCCGGCACCTGGGAACTATGACGGAACGCTTGTAAACGCACTTTTGTATCATTGTGATTCGCTGTCTTCCATAAACGGTGTGATCAGGCCTGGGATAGTACACAGGATAGACAAGGACACAACTGGACTGCTGGTTGTTGCAAAAAACGACGCGATTCATAAAAATCTGTCGGAACAGTTGAAGGACCACGAAATCACAAGAATATATTATGCATTGGTTGAGGGAAACGTAAAAGAGAAATCCGGAACAGTGGATGCTCCAATCGGGAGAGATCCATCAAATCGAATGAAAATGGCTGTTGTGGAAAAAGGGAAACCCGCAATCACCCATTTCGAAGTTTTAAGGAGATTCAGAAATGCGACTCTTGTAAAGTGTGAGCTTGAAACTGGGAGGACACATCAAATAAGGGTGCATATGTCATATATAGGGCACCCCATTGTGGGCGATGCATCATATGGATTCAAAAAAAGAAGACATGTTTTTTCAAGGCAGGCGCTTCACGCTAAAAAACTTAGTTTTTACCACCCGATTGAAAAGAGGATGATGACTTTTACATGTCCTATGCCTGAAGACATGAAAGAACTTATACAAAAGATGAAGTCCATGGATTAATCCATGGACTTCATCTTTTGTATTTCTTTCTCTTGAGGAGTTACATAAAGCGTGTTTTGTCCCGAGTATGTAACAAGTCCAGGACCGGCTCCCTTGATTTTTTTTACGTTTCGTATTTCGGTGCAGTCGACAGGAACATTTGAAGAAAGGCGTCCTTTGCTGTAATAAGCTGCTATTGAAGCAGCATCAATGAAGTCTTTTTCCAATAAGGAACCGTCGTTTACAAGCACTACATGAGAGCCTGGCATATTCTTTGCATGAAACCAAAAATCTCCGGGTCGCGATTTTTTAAAGGTGACGCGTTCATTTTGGCTGCTGTTTTTCCCTGCTATTATTTTTTTGCCGTTTTCAGTCAGAAAAGACATGTGCATTTTGTTGAATTTATCAATTTCTTTTGTTTTAGTCTGCTTTTTGTTTTGGCTGAAACGATTGCCCAAATATCCTTCTTTTTTCAATTCTTCCTTTATTGCAGCAATGTTTGTAAATTCATATGAATTTTCAAGATTTACAAGAACATTCTCCAAATATTCAATTTCGCTCTTTGCAATAAGTATTTGTTTGTGGAGCTGCAATTTCGCATTTTTGTATTTGTTGTATTTTTTAAAATATTTTTGAGCATTCTTTGACGGACTGAGTCTATTGTCCAGAGGTATTTCTATCGGGCTGTTTTCGTCATAGAAATTTTCCAACGATATCGATTCCATTCCTTGTTTAACTTTATGGATGTTCGCCAAAAGAATATCGCCGTATATCTTGTATTTCTCATAATCAAGCGAATGGGTGTATTCATCATGAAGTTTCTGTAGTTTGTTGCTTGCCTGCGAAATCCTGGACTTAACAAGCTTATTCAAATTCGAGGATTTGGCCGCAAGATTAGCAGCCTTGTTCTTGTCGATATAGAACCTGTCTATTGCACAGGAAATCGAATTGAAATTTTCGCGTTCGTAGATTTGATTCGGGTATGTTTCCAATTCTGCCGCATGAAAATCCTTGGGGGAATTTTTTTCAGTAAACACAGTAGGTTTTTCATTGCCGGAATCGATTGATTTTCCAAAGTATATTATGGTTTCCCAAAGTCTTTTGGAGGATGCGGAATCCATGTCGGCTGTATTTGAATGAGGATCTATTCCGGAGCGCTGGCAGAACTCCTTTGCCAATATTGGACTTATTCCTTTGTAGTTGGAATAAATCATTTTATAGACATCCGTATTCTTGAATTGAATCTTTTCAAAAAAATCGCTGCAAATGCAGTTTTCGATATTGGTTTTATTCTGGTCGGGTGGAAAGGCATATGCGAGACCGGGAAGGACTTGGCGCTGCCGGCTGATGGTTGAGGGAATTCTTCTTATGCTGTCTATTATTATTCCTTCGGAATCCAAAAGAATTATGTTGCTGTGTTTTCCCATCAATTCTACAACAAGTCGCTTTCTTTCTGAAAATTTCATTTCGTCATGTGTGTGGAAATCAAAAAAAAGTATCCTGTCGTTGTCGTATTGCACAACTTCACTCAAAAAACCGCCTTGCAAATGCTTTCTTAGAACCATGCAGAAGAGAGGAGGCGAGCTCGGGTTTGTTTTATCCATTTCAGTCATTGCGATATATGGAAGACTGGAATTTACAGAAATCAACAACTTTCGGGTTTCGCGGCCCCTTTTGAAACGCAGCATCAGTTGAAATTTGTCGGGCTGGTATATTTTATCTATTCTCGATTCTTTTAGAACCGCATTCAACTCGCACTTGAGCGCGCGAGCAACATATCCGTCAAACGGCATAATATCACCCTTTCATTTTGATATGCTCAAGTATATCATTTTTATAGAGTAAAACAAATTTGATAATTGAAGCAATAAAATTTGGTATAATAAAAGAAATTAAGCAAGGAGAGTGCAAATTGAAATTTACAAAAATGCATGGAACAGGGAATGATTTTATTTTAACTGAATATGAAGAAATAATTGGTACAGACTTGAGCGTGTCAGAGATTGCGGAAAGAATCTGCGAAAGGCATTTCGGCGTAGGGGCCGATGGATTAATGTTTCCGATGGAATCCTGTGTGGCTGACATTAAAATGAAGTACTATAATTCCGATGGAACAAAAGCTGAAATGTGCGGCAACGGAATAAGATGTTTTGCAAGATATGCATATGACAGCGGGAAAGTTTTAAACAGAAAATTTTCAATAGAAACGGACGCCGGCATCTACAATGTTGAATTGCTTGAGGAATGCGTGGTTGAAGTGGAAATGGGGGAACCCCTAACTGATGCAGTGAGTGTGCCTGCGATAGGCGGCAAGGAGGGCAAGTTTCTAAAAGAGGGCATAGAAACAAGATTTGGCATTTTAGAAGCAAGTTCAGTCAGAATGGGGGTTCCACATACTGTTGTTTTTGAAAAGGGCGACAAATCATTCGATGTCGAAAAATGGGGATTCGAGCTTGAAAAACTGAAAGAAGTATTTCCAGAAGGAACAAATGTCAATTTCGTAAAAGTGATTTCACCAAAGAATATTTCTGTTGAAACTTGGGAACGTGGAGCGGGAAAGACTTTGTCATGCGGTACTGGTGTATGTGCATCGGCATATTTGGCCCATTTTTTCGGCCTCGTTGACGAAAACGTGGATGTAAAGGTTCCCGGAGGCGGTTTGTCCATTAGAATGGGGAAAGATTCACTGTATATGAAAGGCGAGGCAATGTTGATATGCCGCGGGGATTATTGTATGGAGACATGCAGTTTATGATATAATAAACGGTGGCGCATGTATTGATGCCACTCTATTTTTTTGAAAAAGGTGATTTGTATGGCTACAGCAAAAAACAGAAAAAAACAAAAGGCAAGCGTAAAAGCGAAAGACAAAAAGAAACATTTGATTTTGCCATTTGTCATGATTGCGGCGGGCATAATGCTTCTGCTTAGCATCTATACCGAATCTGCAGGGATAGTCGGAGAGTGGCTGAAGCATGTTTTCGGAGGCTTGTTCAATGGTAATGCGGTATACATGGCTTTTATCTTGATTTTGTCAGGTGTGCTGCAAGTTATTGAAAAAGGCGGTTCGTATCGAAGTGTTTTTGTTTTGGCGGATTTTATGGTTTCGGGTTCAATTTTATACGGTATCACAAATGGCATCCAAAGGACTTTCGATGCCAAAGAAACAGCCGTCTATTTTGCGGGCGGCGTCTCCGGGGAAGCTCCCGGATTGATAAACAGAATGATATACTCCGCATCGGTTAAAATGCTTGGGACCTATGGGAGTCTATTTCTTTCCGCAATACTTTTATTGATTGGGACAGCCATAATTTTGGACAAATCCATAGCGGAAATTTATAAAGCGGTTGCGGGCGGATTGAGATTTTTCATAAAGATGCTTAAGAAATCCGCATTGAAAGTATTCACTAAAGAGGAAGCCTCATACAAGGAACGAAAAAAGAAAAAAGAAAAAACCGAAAAGAGAACCCTTAATGAAATCCCGGAAGAGATTAAAAAGCGGCCTGCGATAAAGGTGATCGACTATGCGAAGGAATATGGAGAACGCAAAGACAATATTGAAAATGTCAAAACCGAAGAAAAAATTGGTCAAAGGGATGAATCCGCTTCAAATCCAAAGGCAGATTCAATTTCAGAACCTATAAAAATCAACAGTGAAATATCCAAGAGCGGTTTTAGTGAAAATTATAGGCAATACAGATTGCCGGGAATTGAACTGCTGGATAAAGCCCCTGAAAACGGCAAGGAAATGGATAGGAAATCAGTATTGAAAAAAGCGAAAAACCTTGAAAGGATATTGGATGATTTTGGAGTCGATGCAAAGGTTATTCAAGTAAGCAGGGGACCGACTATCACGAGGTATGAAATACAGCCGAAACCGGGCGTGAAGGTGAGCAGAATCGTTTCACTTTCAGACGACATAGCTTTGAATCTGGCTGCAAGGAATATACGGATTGAAGCTCCGATTCCGGGGAAGGCGGCAGTTGGAATCGAGGTGCCAAACGATGGAAATTCGCTTGTCGGCTTGCGTGAAATCATAAAAAGCAACAGCTTCAAAGAGAAAAAAGAAGGTTTGAATTTTGCGCTTGGCAAAGACATATCAGGAAATCCAATCGTATCGGATCTGACAGAAATGCCGCACTTGTTGATTGCAGGTGCAACTGGATCAGGCAAAAGCGTATGCGTAAATGCACTCATCACCAGCTTGCTGTTTGCAAAACGACCGGATGAAGTGAAATTTTTAATGATTGACCCAAAAGTTGTAGAATTGAATCAGTATAACGGCATTCCGCATCTTATCATGCCTGTTGTCACTGATCCTCAAAAATCCGCAGCGGCATTGAATTGGGTTGTAAATGAGATGAATGAGCGATATAAGACATTTGCGGAAACCAATGTCAGGGATATAAAAGGCTACAATAAAAGCCGCGACCATGAAAGCATGTATCAAATTGTTGTCATAATTGACGAACTTTCGGATCTGATGATGGTAGCTCCCAGTCAAGTGGAGGATGCAATATGCAGAATAGCCCAAATGGCAAGGGCCGCAGGCATCCATTTGATTGTTGCAACGCAAAGGCCGTCGGTAGATGTAATAACGGGAATAATAAAAGCCAACATACCGTCAAGAATTGCTTTTGCGGTTTCGTCTCAAGCCGATTCCAGAACGATATTGGACATGGGCGGAGCTGAAAAATTATTGGGTAAAGGGGACATGCTGCACTATCCAGTGGGGCAGTCCAAGCCAAGAAGGATTCAGGGCGTTTTTGTATCTGACAACGAGACCAAAAGAGTGTTGAATCATATAAAATCACAGGTTGGCGAAGTGGAATATGAAGAAATGCCCGCCGAAACTTTCGTTAAGGACAATGTCGATGAAACTGACGAGCTTTTGCCGGAAGTTATCGAAACCGTAGCGGCAATGGATCAAATATCGATATCGATGCTGCAAAGGAGATACAGGATAGGCTACAATCGTGCCGCCAGGATAATCGACGAGATGGAAAAAAGAGGCATAGTGAGTAAAAGCGACGGCAAGAAACCAAGAAATGTATTGATAAATGAGGAAGATTTGGGGACCGATTATGAATAATGCTGATGGAAAGAAAATTGAAATTAAAAATAAAAAGTTTTTTATTGAAACATTGGGGTGCTCGAAGAACCAAGTTGATTCTGAGTTTCTTGCAGGCCGCCTGATAAGGGCTGGTCTTGATTTGACTTATGATTTTGAGGACGCCGATTATATCATTGTGAACACATGCGGGTTCATAGCCGATGCAATGGAAGAGTCCGTCAATACCATATTGGAATTCGGGCGGCTTAAAAGGCGCGAGCAGGTTATTGTGGCGGCAGGATGCCTTTCTGAAAGATTTGCCGATGAAATACAAAGAGAGATGCCGGAAATTGACATAGTAATCGGAGTGACGAAATTTTTGGAATTGCCGGAGATGCTAGAGACATTTGAAATTGACGGAAATAGAATTTCAAATGTTGGCGATATAGACTGTTATGTGGATTATCAAGAAAGGGAAAGAGTTCTTCTCGACCAGAAGCATTATGCCTATGTGAAAATCTCAGAAGGTTGCGACAACAGGTGCACATATTGCACGATACCCGGGTTCAAGGGAAGATACAAGAGCAGAAGCATAGAAAATGTAATTTCTGAAGCAAACGAATTGGCAAGAAGGGGAGTAAAGGAAATAGTGCTTATAGCACAGGATACAACAAAATACGGAATAGATATATATGGCGAGTACAAACTGGTCGAATTGCTTGAAGAACTTGTGCTTGTTGAAGGTATTGAATGGATAAGGATATTGTATGCATATCCGGATGTTTTGGATGAGCCCTTGATCGATACAATAAGAAAACATGAAAAAATATGCAATTACCTCGATATGCCCATTCAACATTGCAATGATGATGTTTTAAAAAGAATGAACCGCCATACAAATGAAAAAGATTTGGAAAAGGTTTTGGAAATGATCAGAAGATTGATTCCCGACATGTCCATAAGGACAACATTGATGGTGGGTTTTCCGGGAGAAAGCCGGGCTGCATTCGACAAGTTGATTGGATTTGTTGAAAAACAAGCCTTTGACAAGCTTGGAGTATTCGAATATTCGCCCGAGGAAGGAACGCCTGCCGCTGGATTCGATTGCCAGATTGATTCCAGTACAAAGGCGGACAGGAAAGAAAGGATAATGATCTTGCAAAAGGAAATTTCTGAAAATGCAAATAACAAAAAAATCGGCATGAACATGAAAGCAATAATTGATGAAAAGATTGAAAATGAAGACGTTTATATCGGCAGAACACAGTATGACGCTCCCGAAGTCGATGGTGTTTTATATATCAATACTAAAAGCAGGCTTGCGCCGGGTGACTTTGTAAATGTTACAATTACGGATTCGCTTGAATACGATTTGATTGGAGTGATTGAAAATGAATTTGCCAAATAAAATAACTGTGGCAAGGATAGCAATGGTGCCGATATTTATTTGGGTGCTTTTGTCCGGGATTCAAAATTCACGACTTATTGCGGCGGCGATCTTCATAATTGCTTCCATTACAGATTTTATTGACGGCTACTTGGCAAGAAAATATGAATTGATCACCGACTTTGGAAAGTTGATGGACCCAATGGCGGACAAGATACTGGTTGCATCGGCACTCATTGCCTTGGTTGAAATCGGTCGCATATCAGTTTGGCCTGTAGCGATTATACTTGCGAGGGAATTTTTGATAACTTCCTTCAGATCTCTGGCGGCTTCCAAAGGATTGGTCATAGCGGCCAGCATTTGGGGCAAAATCAAGACAAATACTCAAATGTTTGCGATAATATTATTAATGTTAACCAATAATCCGATTGCGGATATTATGCTTTGGATATCAGTGATTTCAACAATTTTGTCCGCTGTTGACTATATAGGAAAGAATAAAAAAGTCATAATCTAAAAAGGGGAACTTATGGATGCTGCAATTTTAAATGTCGGTACGGAGTTGTTGATGGGAGAAATTGTAAATACAAATGCGGCATATTTGTCCCATCAAATGAAAAAATTCGGAATCAATGTTTACTACCAGATTGTTGTTGGAGACAATCATATCCGCTTGCAGAACGTATTGGGCATTTTGTCGAAGAAGGTTGACGTAATCCTTTTGACAGGAGGACTCGGACCGACAAAGGACGATATGACAAAAGAAGCGGTTGCTTCAGTTTTTGGAAAAGAATTGAAACAGAATGGTGAAGCTGTAAAGCAGATGGAAAACATAATGAAAAGATATGGAAGGTCGATAAAGGAAATAACGGAAAACAACTACAGGCAGACTTTTTTCCCCCAGGGAAGCAGAATACTCAAAAACGACATGGGTTCGGCTCCGGGATTTATTTTGGAAACGGATGAAGGGAAAAAAGCCGTAATATGTCTTCCAGGGCCTCCTCATGAAATGAAAGCGATGTTCAATGCACACCTGAATGATTATTTTTCCGGAATTACAGATGTATGCATTCATTCTAAAGTATTTAGGCTCGCTGGAATAGGGGAGTCCGCGGTTGAGACCGAATTGATGGATATTATCGAAAACCAGGAGGATCCGACGATTGCGACCTACGCCAAGCCGGGAGATGTGGCAATAAGGGTGGCCACAAAGCAAAAGGATAAAGAATCGGCTGAAACGATTCTGGAGCCTACAATAAACGAGATAAAAAAGCGTTTGGGCAGATACATTTATTCGGAAGACGAAAGAGAACTGAATGAAATGGTGATAGATTTGCTGAAGGAAAAAGAATGGAAGGTTTCTACGGTCGAATCATGCACGGGTGGCTTGCTGGCATCGAATTTCATCGATGTGCCGGGAGCATCGGATGTTTTCGAGGAAGGATTCATAACATACAGCAATAAAGCCAAGAGGAATAGGGTTAATGTTGACGTTGAGACACTGAACAAGTATGGTGCGGTAAGCTTGCAAACTGCGGAAGCCATGGCTGTCGGGCTCCACGAAGAGACAGGCAGCGACGTATGCATATCGGTAACAGGCATCGCCGGGCCTGAAGGCGGAACGGAAGAAAAACCGGTTGGGCTTGTTTATGCCGCTTTTTTGATTGAAGGAGCAATCGAAATAGAGACTTATAATGTCCGTGGGGACAGACAGAGGATACGGGCCTATACGGTCAGGAATATTATGAAAAAATTATATCAAATATTAAAAAAGGTTGATTAATATAAAATAGTGGGATATAATCAACTAAAAGAACAAATGTTCGATACGAAAGGTGGGTGAATCCAGTTTCGCGCTGGGACAATATGGACGAAAAAAGGAAAGCTCTTGATGCGGTATTGATACAAATAGAAAAACAATTTGGCAAGGGTTCAATAATGAGGCTGGGAGACGATGGGGCGAGAGCCAATGTGGAATCGATTCCTACGGGCATAGTGGAACTGGATATTGCTTTAGGCATAGGAGGAATTCCAAAAGGGAGAATCATTGAAATATACGGTCCTGAATCTTCAGGAAAAACAACGGTTTCTCTCCATATGATTGCAGAATGTCAAAAAAATGGCGGAAATGCCGCTTTCATAGATGTTGAACATGCATTGGATCCGGTCTATGCCGGCAATTTGGGCGTTGACATAGAAAATTTGATTCTTTCCCAACCAGATACCGGGGAGCAGGCATTGGACATAGTCGAAGCTTTGGTCAGAAGCGGAGCAATAGACATAATTGTTTTGGACTCGGTTGCGGCGCTTGTTCCAAAGGCTGAGCTGACAGGAGAAATGGGAGACAGCCATATGGGTCTTCAGGCAAGGCTAATGTCGCAGGCCATGCGAAAATTGACTGCAATAATCAGCCGTTCAAGAACATCTGTAATATTCATAAATCAACTAAGGGAAAAAATAGGCGTAATGTTTGGAAATCCCGAGACAACGACAGGGGGAAGGGCTCTCAAATTCTATTCATCTGTTCGTATGGATGTGCGCAGGATAGGAAGCATAAAACAGGGAGACCAGATAGTGGGAAACAGAACAAAAATAAAGATTGCCAAGAACAAGGTGGCATCGCCATTTAAAATAGCTGAATTCGATATAATGTATGGTGAAGGGGTATCGAAAGAGGGCAGCATCCTTGACTGCGGGGTCAATGCCGGGATAATAAAAAAATCGGGATCCTGGTACAGCTACAGCGAAGATAGAATTGGTCAGGGTAGGGAAAATGCAAAACAGCATCTCAAAGAACATGCTGATATGTTCGTTGAGATTGAAAAAAAGATCAGGGATTATTACGGCTTGGACAAAGAAATAAAAGAAGAAGAGGAATAAATGCTGGAATAATGGAATGAATAGAGCTTTAAGCGAACAGAAAGGTCGAAACTCCCAAATGATTTTTTGTTTGGGAATTTCGGCCTTTCTTGGGAAGGGGCAGTTGACAATGAAAGTAATACGTGTAGAAAAAATAAACAAGAGATTGAGAAGGCTTGTCACTGATTGCGAAGCTTTCTATTTGTGTGATTCAAAATGGCTTGAAACAAACAGATTGGAAAATGATTTTGAGATTGACGAGGAGATTGAAGAGGAATTGAAGGAATTCACAGAGGCGTATTCTTTGGAGAGGACATTGAAATACATAGAATTCAAAAGAAGGACCGAAAAAGAGGTTTCGGACCATTTAAAAAAAATACCCGTTCCTGAAGATATTATTATAACGTCAATTTTTAAAATGGTGGAATACGGTATGCTGGATGATGAATTGTATGCAAGAGACTATATTGAGGAGCTGATTGAAAAAAACCAATCAACATATGTAATCAAGATGAAATCAATAAACAAGGGCATTAAAGAATCATTGGTTGAGGCAATCATGGCTGAACTCGAAGTTGTCGAAAACGAAGAATTCAGAGCATTGAGACTGATTGAAAAAAGATGCGGAAACAGGGACGGAAAATATGATTTCAACAAGTTGAGACAATACTTGTACGGTAAGGGATTTTCAACAGACTCAATAAGGAAATCAATGGAAAATTATTTTAATGGCATTGTCCAATAAGCTTGACAATAAATACGAAAAGTTTTAAAATTACAAAGAGGATTCTATTAAACTGCCCGTTTTAGTTCCTCGTGAATTGGGCTTTAACCGAGTTATCTCGGTTTTTATTTTTGATTATAAATGGGAGGTGTATGCATATTATCAAAATATACTATTTAGCGATTGCAGCTGTAGTATTTGTTCCCATTGCTTTTGGATTGGGATATTTATACAGAAAAAAGATTGCCGCTGAAAAAATTCAAAGTGCTGAAGAAAAAGCAAGAAAGATACTTTCAGAAGCGAATAAATTGGCGACAACAGCGAAAAAAGAAGCTTTAATAGATGCAAAGGAAGAAATTCATAGATTAAGAAAAGACTTGAACAAGGAAATCAGAGAAAGAAGAACAGAAGCTCAAAGAACAGAGAAAAGACTCAATAAAAGAGAAGAATCTCTTTATTCAAAGACTGAGGCGCTTGAAGAAAAAGAAAATATGTTGATTGGGAAATTAAAAGAAATAGAAGTAAAGAACCAGGAAGTTGATGAACTTTTCAAGAAGCAGATAGAAGAACTTGAAAGAGTGTCTGGATTTACGGCTGAGGAAGCAAAGGAAATGCTTTTGAAGGATATCGAAAAGGAAGTCCGATATGAATCGGCTATCATGATCAAGGATATAGTTTCCGAAGCGAAAGAAGAAGCCGGTAAAAAAGCAAAGGAAATTTTGGCTTATTCCATACAGAAATATGCTGCGGATTATGTTGCTGAAAGCACTGTATCGGTTGTCAATCTTCCGAATGACGAAATGAAAGGCAGAATCATTGGCCGAGAAGGAAGAAACATAAGAACTCTGGAGACTTTAACAGGAGTGGACCTTATTATCGATGATACTCCTGAAGCAGTTATCCTGTCGGCATTTGATCCAATCAAAAGGGAAATTGCGCGTGTTGCATTGGAAAAACTGATTGTCGATGGCAGAATCCATCCTGCAAGAATTGAGGAAATGGTAAACAAGGCTACAGCCGAGATTGATGAAAAAATCAAGGAAGAGGGAGAAGCCGCAACTTTCGATGCAGGAATACACAATCTCCATCCGGGATTGGTCAAATTGCTCGGAAGATTGAAATACAGAACAAGTTACGGGCAGAATGTTCTGAAGCACTCAATAGAAGTATCATATTTGGCAGGTCTCATGGCTGCCGAGCTCGAAGTTGACGTGAAGCTTGCAAAGAGAGCTGGATTGCTCCATGACATAGGAAAGGCTCTTGACCACGATATGGAAGGAACCCATGTAGAAATTGGAATGGATGTCCTTAAGAAATACGGAGAGTCGAAAGAAGTGATTCATGCAATGTCAACGCATCATGGAGACTATGAACCTCAAACGGTTGAAGCCATTCTGATTACAGCGGCGGATGCTGTTTCGGCGGCAAGGCCGGGTGCAAGAAGAGAAACCCTTGAAACATATGTAAAAAGGCTGGAAAAACTTGAAGAGATTGCAAAATCTTATGAGCAGGTTGACAAGGCATTCGCAATACAGGCAGGACGTGAAATAAGGATAATGGTGAAACCCGAGAAAATATCAGATACCGAAATGATACTTCTTGCAAGAGAAATTTCAAAGAATGTTGAAAACGACCTTGAATATCCGGGTCAGATAAAAGTAAACCTGATCAGAGAAACAAGAACCGTGGATTACGCGAAGTAGCAGTAAAGTTTTGTTTATAAAAACTGGCACCTCCAAAGAGGATGCGGCAATCAATTTGATTGACTGCACCTCCTTGGGGGTGTTTTTATGCAAAAGCATAGCTACCAGGCAAACCGACGCCCAAAAATATTTTATTGTTAAAAAAGGATTCCATGATATTCTGTAGAATACTAATACAGGGATTAATATGAAATATATGTAAATTGATCATAGAAAAAATACATTAAAATCAAAAGGAGGAATCACACTAATGGATATTTTAAAAGTATCGGCTAAATCAAGTCCTAATGCGGTTGCAGGGGCATTGGCGGGGGTATTGAGGGAAAACGGACATGCAGAAATTCAGGCAATTGGAGCCGGTGCATTGAATCAAGCCGTCAAAGCGGTAGCGATAGCAAGAGGATTTGTAGCACCAAGCGGAATGGATTTGGTTTGTGTTCCTGCTTTCACCGATATTGAAATAGAAGGGGAAGAGCGAACAGCAATCAAGTTGATCGTAAGCCCAAGATAATTATTGGCTAATCGTGGTCATGTAAAACCCGTCCTTTGGACGGGTTTATTTTTGAGTTACAAAACCGAAGATTAAACTTATATTGATAAATATTGTTCGCTATATTATAATATTATGTGTTCAGTTACTCAGCAATAGATAGGAGGAATTAACATGTCGAACGAGATATACAGCAATCCCTTGACGGAAAGATATGCCAGTGTGGAAATGCAGAAAATATTTTCTCCATACAACAAATTCAGAACATGGAGGACTTTATGGATAGCTTTGGCTGAATCCCAGAAGGAATTGGGCTTGGACATAAGCGAAGAACAGATATCCGAAATGAAAGCCGGCGCGGATGAGATTGATTTTGAGAAAGCAAAAGAATATGAAAAAAAGACACGACATGATGTGATGTCCCATGTATTGACATTCGGAGAGGCATGCCCGAAAGCCAAGGCGGTAATGCATCTGGGCGCAACAAGCGCTTTCGTGGGAGACAATACCGACCTTGTAGTCTATTATCAAGCCCTTGAAACAATAAGGAAGAAGCTTGCGGTGCTAATTCTAAAACTTTCGGAGTTTGCCATTGAGCATAAATCACAAGCTACACTCGGATTCACACACTACCAGCCTGCTCAACTCACGACGGTCGGGAAAAGGGCAACCCTCTGGATTCAGGATTTGCATATGGATTTTCTTGATCTGGAACATCTTATGGAAAACTATAAGATAAGGGGCGTGAAAGGAACTACAGGCACTCAGGCAAGCTATTTGGAATTGTTCAACGGAGACCACGGAAAGGTAATGCAGCTGGAAATAAAAGTCGCTGAAAAAATCGGATTCAAGGATGTATTCGATGTTGCCGGACAAACATATTCGAGAAAATTCGACTTCAAGATACTTTCGATTCTCAGCGGCATAGCGCAAACACTTCATAAAATGACGAATGACATCAGACTCCTCCAAAATCTCAAGGAAATAGAAGAGCCGTTTGCAAAAAATCAAATAGGATCGTCTGCAATGGCATACAAGCGAAATCCGATGAGAAGTGAACGGATTGCATCACTTTCGCGTTACATCATGAACAATTTGGGAAACGCATCGGATACGGTCTCGACACAATGGTTCGAACGGACATTGGATGATTCGGCCAATAGAAGAATTGTAATACCGGAAACATTCATGGCAACCGATGCAATATTGGACATTGCAGCGAATATAAGCACCGGCCTTGTCGTAAATGAAAATGTGATTAGATCCGACATTGAGAAAGAACTGCCGTTCATGATGACTGAAAACATACTGATGGAGGCAGTCAAGAAGGGCGGAGACAGGCAGGAACTTCATGAAAGAATAAGAGTACACTCGATGGAGGCGGCCAGGCAAGTCAAACAATTGGGCAAACCGAACGATTTGCTTGAAAGAATTGCCGAAGACGCCACTTTCAAGCTGGATCTGGAGGATTTGAAACTTTTGATGAATCCGAATCTGTATATAGGGCGCGCACCCGAACAGGTTGATGATTTTATTGAAAAAATCATTGAACCCATCAAGAAAACATATGGGAAATTTGCAAAAGCAGAAGTGGAAATGAAAGTTTGATTTCAGTTCATATTGAAAAAGATGATGCAGGATGATTTGTCTTGCATTTTCTTTCTGTTTGAACTATACTTTAAATGTATATTTAGGGAATAGTTAAGAAGGGGGAATATTCTTCATGTATGAAAAGAAACTGAAAATACACAACAAATCCTCAAAACCCACCAATGTAGTCGCATACGAACATGGCATGATTCAGGAATGCCTTGAAATCGAAAAGCTTCTTCCCGATTATTTTTACGATTTTTTTCTATACTTGAAAGGTTCTGTCGCAGTTTCCACCAGGCTTGCCTATTTGAACGACATCAGATTTTTTTTGAATTATATGATAAACGAAAGCAATCTTTCGGATGCTTCTTCCATCGGTGAAATTCCCATTGAGCACATGATTCGAATAACTGCAAAGGATGTAAATCGATACCTTGGCGGATATTGCTCGCGCTATTTGCTGGAAAAGGGAAATCAGCCAATAGTCATGGAAAACAACAACAGGTCGCTTTCAAGGAAGAAATCCTCGCTCAGCGTGCTATTTAAATTCCTATATCGCGAAGAAATAATGCCGGGCAATATAACGGATGCTTTCAACCCTATAAAGTTGCCAAAACCGCAACCTGATGCGATTAAAAGGCTAGATATTGACGAGGCGCGCATTATGTTCGATTGTGTTGCAAGCGGAAAAGGCCTGTCAGACAAGGAAAGGCTTTATTGGGAAAAGACAAAGTACAGGGACATGTTGATATTGATATTGTTCACAACCTACGGTTTGAGACTCAGGGAGCTTCAACAACTGAACGTTTCGTCGTTCAACATAAGCCGCGGTGAATTCCTTGTCTACAGAAAAAGGGGCAAGGAATCTGCAATGCCTCTGAATAAATCAGTCGAGAGGGCACTGAAAAATTATATTGAACTTGAGAGGAACGGATATTCTCCCAAGGGAGAGGATGCGCTTCTTCTTTCAATGCAGAAGAAGCGGCTTACACAAAGGGCCATAAGAGACATTGTAAAGAAATACACTGCAATTGCATTGGGGACGACAAAGGAAAACGGTTACAGCCCGCATAAGCTCAGAGCTACTGCTGCGACATCGCTTATTGAGATGGGAGCTTCAATATATGAAGTGAAAAATCTTCTCGATCATGACAATGTAACCACTACTCAATTGTATTCCGCGCATAAAAAGGATCAAAAGCGCGAGATAATAAAAAAATTCGAATGGCTCGAGGACGATTAATCGAACCTATGTTTGCATTGGCATGATGTTTTATGATATAATCAACCAAGTAAAAATTGTAAATTGGGGGGCGAAGATCCATGTATGAGGATTTAACCGGAAAACAAGTCAAAATTATTGAATTCATATTGGAAGAGGTTAAAAAAAGAGGATACCCGCCCTCTGTAAGGGAAATATGCAAAGCGGTTGGATTGAAATCCACTTCTTCTGTCCATAACCATTTGGTAACCCTTCAGGATTTGGGTTATATAAAGCGTGATGCCACCAAACCGAGAGCGTTAGAATTGAACGAACAGAAGCTCAATATCAACGAAAAGGAAAAAGAGAATGTGGTAATGGTTCCGGTTGTAGGTTCGGTTGCGGCCGGCACACCAATTCTGGCTGTTGAAAATATTGAATGGCACTTCCCTCTTCCTGAGCAGTTTGTGGAAAAGGGCGATTATTTCATGCTTGAAGTCAATGGGGACAGCATGATTGAAGCCGGAATACACGACCATGACTATGTATTGGTTAAGCAGACCAGGGAAGCCGACAATGGCGACATGGTTGTTGCGTTAATCGACGATTCGGCAACAGTAAAGACCTTTTATCGTGAAAAGGACCATATACGTCTTCAACCCGAGAACAGCTCAATGAACCCCATCATCGTCACGGAGGATTTGATGGTGCTTGGTAAGATAAAAGGCGTTTTTAGATTGATGTAAATAATTTTAAATGTATAAAAGAGCCATTGCGTATTAAAAAACGCAATGGCTCTTTTTATGTTTTGGCTAGAGTGAAATGTGTTTTTGGTCAATAAGATTCTGCAAGGCTTTCATAAGACCTATCCTAGCGTGGTCGTATGTCAAACCGCCTTGAAAATAGGCTATATAAGGAGGAGTCAAAGGGGAATCGGCACTAAGCTCTATGGACGAGCCCTGCACGAAAGTTCCTGCGGCCATTATCACTTGAGTTTCGTATCCAGGCATGTCCCATGGAATCGGTTGTACATGTGAATCCACCGGCGAAGATGCCTGTATTGCTTCACAAAAGCATATTACAGCTTGCTTTGAATTCAATTTGACTGCTTGTATTATATCGCTTCGTTCATCTGACAAGCCTGGGAATGTATCAAATCCGAGTTTTTCGAATATGCAGGCGCAAAGCAAAGATCCCTTCAAGGCTTCCGTTACCGTATGCGGAGCCATGAAGAAACCTTGAAAAAAATGCCGGTTCATCCCAAAGGACAATCCACATTCCTTTCCTATTCCGGGGGAAGTCATTTTGTGTGATATCAGTTCTATCAGTCTTCTCTTGCCCACTATGTAACCTCCGGTCATTGCAAGACCTCCTCCAGGATTTTTTATCAGAGAGCCTGCTGCGAGATCGAAACCGATTTCTGTAGGTTCTTTCCTTTCTAAAAATTCACCGTAACAATTGTCAACCATCAATATTGTTTCACTCGAACGGCTTTTTATGAATTCCGCAAGAACCCGCATTTTGTCTATGCTTATGGCCTTGCGCCAGTCGTATCCCGTTGAACGTTGGACATAAACCATTTTGGGTTTTGATTTAAGCGCTTCCAATATGGAATCGTAGTCGAAATCGCCTGACTTGGTCAATTCAACCTGGCTGTAGAGTATTCCTATTTCTGAAAGCGTGGATGGTTCTGGACCCTTAATTCCAATAAGCGTCCTTATTGTGTCATAAGGAGGGCCTGTTACAGAAAGCAATCTGTCGCCCGGACGGAGTGTTCCAGTAAGGCAGAGGGAAAGTGCATGGGTTCCGTTGACGATTATCGGTCTCACTATAGCGTCTTCTGTACCGAAAACATCCGAATATATTTTTTCAAGCGTATCTCTTCCGCTTTCATTGTAGCCGTATCCGCTGTTCCAGTAGAAATCGGTGTCGCTTAGGCGGTTTTTCTGCATGGCGTTCAAAACTTTGTACTGATTGTAGGCTCTCGTTTCGCCAAGTGCTTCATAATGGCACTGGATTTCCTTTTCGCATTTTTTTACAAATGCAAGAACGTCTTCCCTTATCCCGAAAAGCGTTTCGGAGGGCATTTCATTTTTTTCCATTCTATTTCACCCGCTTTCAAAAAAATGAACGGCATTTAAGCCGTTCGAATTGTATAAATTCCGCCACCTTTTCACATGCATCTGGAATCGGTAGGTATATTTATACAATCTACAATATTATATTTATGACCGTTGTTTAATTTTAAAGGGAAAGGATTATGTATGTCAAATTACTATTCTCCATCCGAATCCGTATTTATGAATTGGTTCAAGTTGACGCGTTTAGAAGGAATTATCGTTGAAATCGCATGCTTGTAAATCATTTGCTGGCTTCCATCGTTTTCAATGACGATTGTGTACAGGTCGAATCCCTTGACATAGCCTTTCAACTGAAAACCATTTGTTAGAAAAATCGTAAGAAGAGTTTTGTCTTTTCTGGCCTGATTGAGTATTATATCCTGCAAATTAAGTACATTTTTCATGATGATTCATTTCCCCCTTTAGATAGTGTTATTTATAATGAACTTGTTTGTTGTTGCCAATAATTTATTTGTATTTAGAGTCTCGGAGCATTCCAGATCAATGTGAACGGCTTCTTTATATCTTCTGAACCAAGTCAACTGACGTTTTGCGTAATGCCTTGAGTTGAGCTTGATTTTGTATTTCATTTCTTCTATATCCGTTATTCCGGACAAATGTTCAAGAACTTCTTTGTATCCGATTCCTTTCATTGCCATATGATTTTTCGTAAGGCCCATTTCCGTCAATTTGACCACTTCATCAATCAAACCTTCTTCTACCATTTTTTCAACTCTCAGGTTGATTCTATCATACAACAGAGTTCTTTCTCTATGCAAACATAAAAATAAAGTATCGTATTTTGGGGTGGGATTCAAATCGGTTGAGAATTTTTTTATGTGTGAGCCGGTAGCGTGATGGACTTCAAGCGCCCGTATGACTCTTTTGACATTGTTGGGATGAATTATATCCGCAGAATCGGAATCAACTGACTTTAATTGATTGTGCAGGTATTCGTTTCCTTTTTCTTCTGACAGCTTTTTAAGCATATTCCTGTATTCGGGATCGTATGCAGCATTGGAAAAATCCATTTCGTAGAGTATTGAACTCAGGTAAAGACCGGTGCCGCCTGCGATTATCGGTATTTTCCCTTTCTCATGGAGCATCCGTATGGCTTCTTCTGCCTGTTGATTGTAAAGGGCAACAGAATAATTGTCGTCAAGTGGATTTGCAACATCAATCATATGGTGTTTTACCCTTGACAATTCTTCCATTGAGGGTTTTGCTGTGCCGATATCCATATATTTATATATTTGCATTGAATCGGCGGATACTATGTCGGTTTTCAAAGTTTCAGCCAATTCGATTGCGCAGCCGGTCTTGCCAACTGCCGTAGGACCTGCTACGATTATAATCTTATTCATTCATATACCCCATTTCGATTAATCTATCTATTGAAATATTTTTCAATTTCCGCTCTGCCTATTCGGACTACTGTCGGTCGTCCGTGCGGGCATGTATATGGATTGTTCAAATCATCCATGTCTGAAAGCAGGGATTCAATTTCGATTTTAACAAGGCGGTCATTGGCCTTTATGGCCGAATGGCAAGCTTTTACCGCAATAGAGTAAATCATTTCCTCTGATTTCATTGAGTCGACCGCCGATGTTTTCAAAAGCATGTCCTTCAATTCCTCAAGGAATGATATTGACGTTTGCATGGGGAAAATGGATGGAGCCTCCCGTACCAAAAGCATGTTGGGCCCGAAATCATCTATTTCAAAACCTAAAGATGACAGGGCTCTTTCAGATGCCAGCAGCAAGGTCTTTTCGGTTTCAGGCATATTGAGCGCAAAAGGCTGGATCAGAACCTGTGAAAGAATTGCTTTGTCCTTCAACTGATTTACGAACGATTCGTAAATAATCTTTTCGTGTGCCGCATGCTGGTCTATGAGTATCATTTCATTTGTCGAGGGGTCTTCGCATATTATATAAGAATCGAAGACTTGACCTATAAGCAACAGGTCTTTGAAATACTCTCTTTTGCGGGTTTCTTGTGTTTCTATGGGGTTTTTGACGCATTCTTCATAAATGGAATTAAAAGGCAAAAGAGCTTGCAATGAAGACTGAACGTCATCATTTGAGTAATCACTTTCCATTTCGGCAAATGAAACGGGCGAAACGTTTTCATTTATTTTGGTTGATGGGTCTCCAGATCCCAAATAAGAATTTTGCTTTTCCAGGATAGACTGTTCCTTATGCATTTTAAGATCCGATGCGTTTGGTCTTGGATGGATTTTTTCTTCTGGTATCCATGAATGGTTTTCCATAAGCTTTGAAAATGCAGCCTTGAACATGTCGGATACTGATTTTTCATCCTTGAATTTGATTTCTGTCTTGTTTGGACTTATGTTGATATCGATAGATGATGGATGGATATCAATGAAAAGGAATGATACCGGGTATCGTCTCTTTTCAAGAATATGGAAGAAAGATCCATTTAAAAGTTCGGACAAAAAAGGGCTTTTAATCCATCTTTTGTTTACATAAAAATATTGCATGCTTCGGTTCGAGTGGCTGTTATGAAGATTGGAAACCAATCCGTGGAGATGAATGTCCCGGTGGAAATAGTCAATTCGTGCAAGATTGCCGGCTATGACTTTTCCGTGGATGGAGTAAACAGTATCCAACAAATTCATGTTGCCTGGCGTTGTGTATATATGTTTCCTTTCAGATATCAATTTGAACGATATGTGGTTTTGCGCAGAAGCGAGCCGATTTACTACATCAATGACTCTGTTTGTTTCTATTGTGTCGGATTTTAAAAAATTTAGTCTTGCAGGGATTTTATTGAACAGGTTTCTGCATATGACTGTTGTTCCATCCTTGGCGCCTATGTCGGATATTTCGATCAAACCACCGTTTAGCATGGTTGCCCGTTTCCCAAGATCACTTTGAGCCGTTTTTGTAGTGATTTCCAATTCGGATACAGCCGCTATGCTGGCAAGGGCCTCCCCCCTGAAGCCAAGGCTTTTTATTTGAAAAAGGTCGTTTTCATTGTAAAGCTTGCTTGTTGCATGGCGTTCAAAAGCCAAATGCAATTCGGATCCCGGTATTCCCGATCCGTTGTCTGTTACTCTTATAAGTTTTTTACCGGCTTTTTCAATTTCAACGGTTATTGAACTGGCTCCGGAATCGATTGAATTTTCAAGCAGCTCCTTTACTACTGAAGCTGGATTTTCAACCACTTCTCCTGCGGCAATTTTTGAAATGAGAGCGTCATCAAGTTTTTTTATTGTGCGCATAGATATCACTGCCTTTACAATTTTTCGGATTCTTCCACCAAATGGTTCAAAAGGTTGAGGGCGTCTATTGGTGTCAAAACATTCGTATCGATCTTTTTAAGGGAATTGATGAATTTCTTTCGTTCGTCGCTAAAAAAATCCAATTGCATGACTTCTTTTCCGGTTTCTTCCCTCAAGGCTATTTTTGATTTGTGGCTGCGGTTTATGTCATGGCTTTCAAGTTCTGAAAGAATTTCATTCGCGCGGTTTACAACCTTGTAAGGGAGTCCCGCGAGTTTGGCGACCTGAACACCATAACTGTGGTTTGCTCCGCCGCGTTTTATTTTTCTCAGGAAAATTATGTCGTCGCCTATTTCGCGTACAGTTATGAAGTAATTCTTGATCCCTTCCAATTTGCCTTCAAGTTCGGTCAGTTCGTGATAATGGGTCGCAAAAAGGCTTTTTGCGCCGATGTGATCCCTGTTGTTTATATACTCGACTACTGACCATGCTATGCTCAATCCGTCGTAAGTGCTGGTTCCTCTTCCTATTTCATCAAGGATTATAAGGCTCTTTCGGGTCGCATTCGTCAATATGTTGGACAGCTCGCTCATTTCAACCATGAATGTGCTTTGTCCCTGTGAAAGGTTGTCCGAAGCGCCGACTCTTGTGAATATCCTGTCAACAACGCCAATTGAAGAACTTTCTGCCGGTACGTATGAGCCGATTTGAGCCATTAATGAAATCAAAGCAACTTGCCTTAGATATGTTGATTTTCCAGCCATGTTGGGGCCGGTTATTATATGAAAACGGCAATGTGAATTGTCGAGATCGGTATCGTTGGGAATGAAGGTCTCAATATTTGAAATTTTCTCAACCACCGGATGCCTTCCACTTTTTATTGATATGATATCGCTGTCGGTAACATCGGGTTTGGAATATCCGTTGTGGTAAGCCACATGGGCAAAATTCGACAAAACATCTAAATTTGCAAGTGCCTCAGCCGTATTCATAAGACGGTCGACACTTTTGAGAATTTCGTTTCTTATTGTTTGGAATATTGTGTATTCCAATTTGTTTCTTCTTTCTTCGGCGTTGATTATCTTGTCTTCAAGCTCCTTCAGTTCGGGAGTTATATATCGTTCAGCGTTTACAAGTGTCTGTTTTCTGACATAGTTCTCAGGTACAAGATGCAGATTGGATTTTGTAATCTCAATATAGTATCCGAAAACCTTGTTGTATTTGATTTTCAATGATTTAATGCCGGAGGATTCTCTTTCTCTTGCCTCTATGTTTGCAAGATATGATTTGCCATTTGATAATATGTCCTTCAGGGAATCAAGTTCTTCATTGTATCCGTTCTTTATTATTCCACCTTCGGTTATTGTGGCAGGGGAGTCTTCTTCTATTGACGATTCAATCAGGTCGTGAACGTCAATCAGCGGATCAATTGATTCGGCAAGCGACGAAAACGGACTTGAATTTGAGCATTTAGACAATATGCTTAACATTTCCGGCAGCCTTTTGACTGAAATTTTGAGAGAAATCAAATCCTTGCCGTTGAGGTTTCCGTAAACGACCTTGGAAGTAAGCCTTTCGAGGTCATAAATTGCTTCAAGTATTTCACGGACCTCGTTTCGTGTTTGAAGATCATTGAAAAAGACCTCTACAATGTCTATTCTTTTATTAATTTCATATTTGTTCAATAGAGGTTCATGAATCCACTTGAACAGCATTCTGGATCCCATTGATGTTTTAGTTTTGTCCAGGACCCATAATAGGGAGCCTTTTCTCTTGTCCCCCATTATCGTTTTGGACAATTCCAGATTTCGCACAGTGAAATCGTCAATAATCATGAAGTCCGAAGGGCTGTAGTGTTTGACGTCCCTTATATGAGGCAAATCGACTTTTTGTGTTTCGACAACATACTGTATAAGCCGTCCAAGAGAACGAATTATTTCCTCTTCCCCGGACAAACCAAGGCTGTCGGTTGATACGATATTGAATTGTTTCTGTATTATTCTTTTGGCTTCAGCATAATCAGTATTGGTTCGGGAGTCGGTAGCCACGGATTGTGGAATGGATGAATGAATAAAATCGGCCATTCTTATGGATAATGACGAAGAATCCATGAGTATTTCACGGGGATTTACCTTGAGCAATTCATTTTCGGCATCTTTGTAGCGTGAAATTCCTTTGAAGGAAGTCACGCGCAGTTTTCCTGTCGTTATGTCCACATAGGAAAATCCGATTGAATTGCGGCCTTCCGATATTGAAAGAATATAGTTGTTGAGCGATGATTCAAGCATTTCGGGATCGGTTATTGTTCCCGGGGTTATAATTTTTACGACTTCCCTTTTTACGAGTCCCTTCGTCTGTTTTGGATCGCCGGTTTGCTCGCAAATGGCTATTTTAAGCCCCATGGTTACAAGCTTTCGGATATAATTGTCCGCTGAATGGTATGGAATCCCGCACATCGGCGCGCGTTCCTCCAGTCCGCATGATTTTCCTGTCAGTGTTATCTCAAGTAGTTTTGAACATGTCAGCGCATCGTCAAAAAACATCTCATAAAAGTCCCCGAGCCTGAAAAAAAGTATATAGTCTTCATATGTTTCTTTGATTTCCAGATATTGGCGCATCATAGGTGTAAGTCCCATGAAAGACTCCTTTCAGAAAGATGTGCAAATCAGCAAATTTCTCCAATCAATGTGGCTCTCCTTGCATCAATAATACGAACCGGAACAATGGTTCCAATCAAGGATGAATCCCCCTTGAAAGTAACTATCTTGTTGCCGCGGGTTCTTCCGTGTATGCTTCCCGGATGCTTTTCGCTTATTCCGTCTACGAGGACGGCTTCAGTGTTGCCGATCATGCCGAGATTTTTACTGTAGGCGATGGAGTTGAGCTCGGAAAGAATCTTGTCGAAACGTTCATGTTTGACTTTTTCGGGAATCTGGCATTTGGATTCGGCGGCTTTTGTTCCGCTTCTTTTCGAATATAGAAAAACATAGGCATTGTCAAAGGCCACTTTTTTTGCCAGTGAAAGTGTTTCGTGAAAATCCGAATCCGATTCATCCGGGAAACCGATTATTATGTCGGTAGATAGAGTTATGTTCGGGATTTTATCATAAAGTTTTTCTGCAAATTCCAAATATTGTTCACGGCTATAGTGTCTGTTCATTTTTTCAAGAATCCTGTTGCTTCCGGATTGGACCGGCAAATGAAAATTTTCGCATATATTTTTGGAAGCGGCTATAGTGTCTATAAGCTTTTCGGTGGCATCCTTTGGATGCGAGGTCATGAATCTGATGCGCTTTATTCCATCCAGCTTGTCTATTTCCTCAAGCAAATCTGAAAAATCATACTCATCGTATAAATCCTTTCCGTATGAATTGACATTTTGACCCAACAAGGTGACTTCAATAACCCCTTCTTTTACAAGCGTTGTAATTTCTTCCAAAATGGCTTCCTTGCTTCGGCTCCTTTCACGGCCCCTTGTATAAGGGACAATGCAGTAGGAACAGAAATTGTTGCATCCGTACATTATATTGACAAATGCCTTGAATTTGAATTTTCTTATGGAAGGGATGCCTTCCACCACATTTTTTGCCTGGTCCCATACTTCAACCAAGGGACGTTTTGAATGTTTTTCTTTAAGGGCTTTTTCAAGCAATTGAGGGAAACGGTGTATATTGTACGTTCCCAGAATCAGGTTGACAAATGAAAGATCCTTGTTGATTATGTCAATTACATGCGGCTGCTGCATCATGCAGCCGGCAACAATGATTATGAGATTGGGCTTTTTCTTTCTGAAATGCTTAAGGCGTCCGATATTGCCAAGAACCTTCCTTTCCGCATTTTCCCTTACGCAGCATGTGTTGAAAAGAACTATGTCCGCGTCTTTTATCTTATTGACTTCCAAATATCCCATTTGATCGAACATTCCCGAATACCTTTCTGAGTCATGTTCATTCATTTGGCAGCCCCATGTTCTTATATAGTATTTCAATTGTTGCATATCTTTTTCACTCCCTGCAAAAATAAATAGTGATACGATCCCTAGGGGCGCATCTCATATCATTATATCAATTATAATGACAAATTCAAACATATAGAAGCCATAAGTATATTACTGCAATATTATGGCATTAATAAAGAAAATTTGTTAAATAGAGCCCGAATTTATGTTATTATTAAGCTGGTTGACATATTATTTCAAACATTAATAGGGGGTAGAAAAATGAATTTTTCTGGAAGAATCACAGATATGCAGCAATCTCCGATAAGGAAGTTGGTTCCAATCGCAGAGGCTGCAAAGAAAAGGGGTAAAACAGTTTACCACTTGAACATCGGACAGCCTGATGTCAAGACACCGGAAGTCTTTTTCGATGCTTTAAAGAATTTTGACAAAGAAGTCCTTGCTTACAGTTTCTCCCAAGGCAGCCCTGAATTGCTTGAAAGTTTCAGTAACTATTACAAGAGCTATGGAATCGACTTTGATCCTTCGGACATACTTGTAACCAACGGAGGCAGCGAGGCTTTGCTGTTTGCAATGATTGCCATATGCGACAATGGAGATGAAGTCCTTGTACCGGAACCGTTTTATACAAACTATAACGGATTTGGAAATGTTGCAGGAATAAACGTTGTTCCCATAACTACAAAAGCGGAAGACGGATTTGACTTGCCTTCAAAAGAAGAAATTAAAAAAATAATAACTCCAAAAACCAAAGGCATACTCCTTTCAAATCCCGGCAATCCGACAGGCGCTGTATATTCAAAAGAGCAATTGAACATTGTCCGCGATTTGGCCAAGGAAAACGACTTGTACATAATTGCCGACGAGGTTTACAGAGAGTATATATTTGATGATTTCCCATACATGAGCTTTGCGCAGTTTGACGACATTTCAGACAGGGTCATAATAATTGACAGTATTTCTAAAAGATATTCCGCATGCGGAGCCAGAATCGGTTCAATTGCATCCAAAAACAAGGACCTCATAGCCCAAGTACTCAAGCTTTGCCAAGGAAGGCTTTGTGTTCCTACAATCGAGCAACTCGGTGCAGCGGCACTCGCAAAAGTTCCTAAAGAATATTTCGAAAAAACAAAAGAGGAATACAAACAAAGACGGGACATTGTTTATGAAGCCCTTCAGGAAATGCCCGGTGTTGTTTGTGAACTTCCCCACGGAGCTTTCTATATAATGGCAAAATTGCCAGTCAAGAATGCAGAAAAATTTGTAGTCTGGATGCTTGAAGAATTTGATGTTGACGGCGAGACAGTCATGTTTGCTCCCGCTGAAGGATTTTATGCCACACCCGGACTTGGCGTAGACGAAATAAGAATGGCTTATGTTCTCAACCAGGAATCATTGAAAAAAGCCATGAACATATTGAAGTTGGGATTGGAAGCTTATCCCGACAAAAAATAACCGGTTTAGAATCAAAAAATATTTCAAATAAGAAAAGTGGAAATTCCATTGGAATTTCCACTTTTTGTTTAATTCAATTGAATTAAAAGCTTTAATTATTGATTTTGCTTGGATTCAAGCATGTCCTTGATTGTGATTGTTTCTTCTTTTACACTTTCAGGGATTTCCATGTTGTCTGATTCTTCTTCTTCAGATTCCTTGGAAGGTTCTTCTTCGACAACCTCTTCTTCCGTTGCATCCTTTATTGAGAGGCTGATGCGTTGTTTTTCCTTGTCGATGCCAAGTATCTTGACTTCAACTTCTTCATTCACTTTCAAAGCGTCTGAAGTTGTTTTTACATGTTCCTTGGAAATTTGTGAAATATGAACAAGTCCTTCAAGTCCCGGTTCGATTTCTACAAATGCTCCGAAATCTGTCAAGTTTACAACTCTTCCGTTAATTACATCGCCGGTGTTGTATTTTGTATTTACCAATGACCACGGGTCGGGAAGAATTTGTTTCAAGCTCAGAGAAATTTTATTGTTTTCTTTGTCCAGGCCGATTATTACGACTTCTATGTCGTCGCCGACTTTCAAAAGTTCACCGGGGTTTTTGATGCGTCCCCAGGAAAGTTCTGAAATATGAACCAGTCCATCAACTCCGCCGATATCGACGAAAGCGCCGAACTTGGCAAGTCTCTTGACTTTTCCTTGCAATTTTTGACCGACTTCCAGTTCAGCCCAAAGGGCCTCGAGTTCTTTCTTTCTTCCTTGTTCGAGAACTTCTTTGTGGGAGAACACAACATTTCTTTTTTCCTTGTTGAATTCGATGATTTTGACTTCAAGTTCCTCATTTACAAAAGCACTGAGGTTGCTTACATAGTTGAGCGATAGATGGGAAGCTGGAATGAATCCCCTTATATCGCCAAAATAGGCGATTATTCCGCCCTTTACGACTTCCTTTGTAGATACTGTGACGGGTTTGCCTTCGTCAATGAAGACTTTCAGGTCGTCCCATTGCTTGAGAGCATCAACTCTTTTTCTTGAGAGCAGAACATTTCCTTCTCCGTCGTCTGATTTCATAACCATGACTTCGATTTCATCGTCTTCATTTAGTATATCTTTAAGATTAACCCCCTCTTCAGAGGTCAATTCTTTTTTCGGGATAATACCATCAGATTTATAGCCGATATTGACTACAACTTCATCATCTGAAATTTGTACAACTTTAGCTTTTAGTATCTCACCCCTCCTCGGTACTCTCAGAGACTTTTCAATCTCCTCAAGCATCTCATTCATCAAGTTTTCATTTTCCATAGTTTGCCTACCTACCTTTATTTTAATTTTTTTGACAACATTGTTAATGATCCAATCAGGAGTTGATGCTCCTGCCGAAATACCAATTGTTCCGGCGTTTTCAATCCATTTTGGATCCAGCTGTTCAGCCGTTTCTACATGATGGCTATTCGAACAGTATTTTTTGCTTAGCTCAAACAGCTTTTGAGTGTTTGAACTGTGATATCCACCGATTATAATCATTGCATCGGCTATTTTGGATAATTCCACACATGCCTTCTGCCTATCCCTTGTGGCTGAACAAATAGTATTGTATAGCTCTGCCTCGACAGGAAGGGTTTTAATGATACCGGTTAGACGATTCCATAACTCGATATTCAATGTGGTTTGCGCAACTATGCTTATTTTATCATAATTTGAGATTGAATCAATGTTTGATTCATCATTTATTACAATTGCGCTGTTATTGCACCATCCGTTGATTCCGATTACTTCAGGATGGCCGCTGTTTCCAAGTATGACGACCTGCCGACCTTTTTCGAATTCGGCTTTGGCTATTTCCTGTACCTTTCTGACATATGGGCAAGTTGCGTCGACTATTTCTACATTCAGCTCCGTTGCCTTTTGATAATCGGCAAGAGGAATTCCATGGGATCTTACAATGATGGGCCCTTGTCCAACTTCTTCCATTGAGGAAGCGCAAAATACGTTAAGGTCCTCAAGATAATCAATAACCTGATTGTTGTGGATCAGAGGTCCAAATGTATAAATTTTTTCCTTATTTGAATGTGCCAGCTCAAGAGTTTTATCCATTGCACGCTTGACTCCGAAACAGAATCCGGAATTTTTCGAGATGATTATTTTCATATTTTCTACGGTCCTTATCTGTTTTTTGAATTAACAGCAGTATCTTTCAATTCATATATGTGTTTCATTATATCATCGCTTATTGACTGA
Organism: uncultured Peptostreptococcaceae bacterium; assembly: GCA_964512505.1. Classification (GTDB taxonomy): domain Bacteria; phylum Bacillota; class Clostridia; order Peptostreptococcales; family BM714; genus BM714. Next base: position 25,442 of record CAZEHH010000001.1, on the reverse strand, counting down.
TAGGTTTCTTTCGGGATTTTGCCGCCACAATGATATTCTTCCAAATTGATGATTTCGCCTATGGTAATGTTGATTCTCGAAAAAATCCTGTACTGTTTGTCGGATGATATGGCAACAGGAAGAACGTTTTTTCTTGCCTTTATTGCAATAATTGCGACTCCCGCTTTTGAATCTGGCTTTCCAGAAAGATTTCTCGTGCCTTCCGGGAAAATGCCTAAAATTTTGCCTTCCTTCAGAATTTTCACTGCTGTTTTTATGGCTTTCAAGTCATTGCCTTTCCGATCTACAGGAAAAGCTTTGAGTTTTTTAACAAGATAGCCGAGTACGGGTGATTCGAACAATTCTTTTTTTGCCATGAAATGAAGCGTATCGGGATAATGGCTGCCAATAAGAAGAGGATCGAACCAGCACGAGTGATTTGAGCATAAAACGTACCCATTGCTTGGATCAGGTATGTTTTCATATCCTTTCATGTCTATTTTATAAAAAACCCCGAACAGTAATTTAACCAGTATTTTGGCAACATGCACAAAATCCATTTAGAAGCCCTCCCATTCATCGGGAACGGGTCTATTTAGATGAGTCATTATTACATTTACTACCTGTCTTATGTCAAGTTTGTCGGTATCTATCAAATATGCGTCCGGTGCCATTTTCAAAGGACTTATTTGGCGCGTGGAATCTTTATTGTCACGTTCGACAATTTCGCTCAATATTTTTTCAAGAGGTATGAATATCCCTTTTTCGAGCAATTGGTCATGCCTTCTTTGAGCTCTGACTTCCGGCGAAGCGGTCAGGAAAAATTTGAATTCGGCATTTGGGAATACAACGGTGCCTATATCCCTGCCGTCCATAACAACGGGATGCGAAGCTGCATATTGACGTTGAAGCTCTACGAGTTTAGAACGTATTTCTTTAATTGAAGAGATTGCCGAAACATTTTTATCAATCATTTCGCTCCTTATTTCAGATGATACGTCTTTTCCGTCAAGAAACAATTTTGATTTTATGAAATCCAGACTTGTTTCTTCGAGCATGGATACAATTCCTTTTGTGTCTTTAAAAGAGATGCCTTCGGCAATAATTTTCAATGTTATTGCGCGATACATTGCTCCAGTGTCTATATATGTCCAATTAAGCAGTTTCGCGATTTCTTTTGCGATTGTGCTTTTGCCGGATCCTGCCGGTCCATCTATGGCAATGCATTTTGCATTCATAAACCGCTCCCCTTATCTTTATTCATAATGCATTATACCGTATTTGAAGATTGTAAACAAGAAAATAACTACCCTGTCGGGTAGTTGAGTTTCTTGTTTACGTTTTGCTGTATATATTGAACTCTTCCCAAACATTTTCCAATTTGCGGAACGTTTCGGTCAAGAGTTCTTTTTCCTGCAGGCTTATGGATACAATCAATAAATTTATCAGACTCATAGGCGCCACAAGCGAATCGACAAAGGATGTGACATTGTTTTTCGCAAACAGAGTCATTTCAGAAATTGACGCCAATGGTGAAAATTGACTGTCAGTGATTGAAATTATCTTGCAACCCTGACGTCTAAGCAATCTTACCGATTCATAGGTTTTTCTTGAATATCTTGGAAAACTTAAAGCTATGACAACATCTTCGCTGTTTATGTTGATTAGCTGCTCGTAAACATCGTTGTATTGGGCTTTTACAACATGGACGTCCTTCAGAATGAAATTAAGATAGAAGCCCAAGTATTCCGCCAACACTGCAGAACTCCTGAGTCCAAGTATATATACCCTTTTTGCGCAAAGAATTTCATTTGCAACTTTTTCAAGGACATCCTTGTCAAGCTCTTCCATGGTCTTACGTATGTTCTGTATATCGGAGTCCATGACTTTTTTTACTGTATTCATTTCATTGCTGTATTTGTTTGTAAGTTCAAAACGCTGCACTGTTGTAAGCTTTGTTTTTATGAGCTCCTGCAAAGCCTTCTGCAATTCGGGATAACCCTTGAAGTCCAAGGCGTCCGCAAATCTAACAATTGTGGACTCGCTTATTCCAACGTGTTCCCCAAGCTTTGAAGCGGTCATGAAAGCGGCTTTGTCATAATTTTCAATTATGTAATCCGCAATCAGTTTTTGGCTTTTGCTGAAATGCTCATATCTTCTATTGATGATCTTAAATATATCCCGTTTTTCTTCTTTCATTACATCACTCTTTTATAAGATTGAACCCTTCAGACAATGCTTTGCGATTCAAGTCTTTGAATTTTGCGGGAACCCTGTTCAGTACAGCCTTTTCAAGAAAATCCTGGTCTACAATACGTGTTGCCTCCTGAATGGCTCCCAAAGCTACTATGTTTGAAACGATTGATTTCCCGACCTTGTTTGATGCTGTTTCAATTATAGGTATTTTAATTGTTCTTTTCACTTTCAAGGTTTCATCAATGCTGATTGAAGAGTCTACAATTACAATTGCTGATTCTTTTGTGGAAGTTTTGTACTTGTCATAGGCAATTTGTGTAAGTGAAAGCAAAATATCGGCTTTATCGACTTTAGGAAAATCAATATCCTCCTTGCTGATTATGACTTCCGACTTGCTGGCACCGCCTCTTGCTTCAGGACCGTAAGATTGTGACTGGACGGCATTGTCTCCCTGAAGCAAAGCAGCTTCTGCCAATATTATACCAGCTAATATGAGGCCTTGTCCACCCGACCCGGTCAACCTGATTTCATTTTGCGCCATCATTCGTCATCCTCTCCTTTAAGTCTTTCAATCAACTTGTCATATTCTTCAACGTATTCAGGCGCTTCAGTGTCTTTGAATTCGCCGATAGTAAATTTTCCGTCCATTTCTTCAGCGGACATTTTTGAAGCTTTTGACACAGTGACTGAAGAATCTCTGAGCCATTTAATCATATCAACGGCATCGCCCTTCTTGTTTCTTCTTCCAAAACTCGTAGGACATGTTGAGATGGCTTCAACCAGTGAGAAACCTTTTTTATTCAAGGCTTTCTCTATATAGTTTGTAAGTTGAGGAACGTGAAAGACGGTTGATCTTGCAGTATATGTGGCGCCAGCCGCTCCTGCAAGCTGGGCTATGTCGAAGCTTCTGTCTATGTTTCCGTATGGGGCTGTCGTCCCAAAGTAATTTGTGGGTGTTGTGGGGGAGTACTGACCGCCTGTCATGCCGTATATGTTGTTGTTGAATACAATCGTTGTAATGTCGATGTTTCTTCTTGCAGCATGAATAAGATGATTTCCACCAATTGCCGACGAGTCTCCGTCACCGGACACTACAATCACATGAAGGTCGGGGTTTGCGAGTTTTATTCCTGTGGCAAAAGGCAATGCACGCCCGTGGGTTGTATGGAGAGTGTTGAAGTCCATGTATCCGGGAGCTCTCGAAGAGCATCCGATTCCTGAAACCACACACACCTTGTCTTTTTCAAGTCCCAATCTGTCGATTGCTTCTATAATGGATCTCATAATAATTCCATGTCCGCAACCGGGACACCACATATGCGGAAATTTATCCGAACGCATATATTTTTCAATCAATGCACTTGCCATGATTAGAGGACCTCCTTTGCTTTTGCTGTAATTTCATCAGGCATAAGGACTTCTCCGTTGGCTTTTCCAACAAATCCAAGTTTACAGTTGTTTTTAATGACCCTTTCCACTTCCAGCACATACTGACCCAAATTCAATTCGGCTACCAGAATGGCCTTTGCCTGCAGGCTCAATTCCTTGACTCTCTTTTCAGGGAAAGGCCAAATCGTTTTAGGCCTGAACATTCCTGCCTTGATGCCTTGTTTCCGAAGATCTTTAACAGAGCTTTTTACCGATCTGGCAGTACCGCCGTAACCGAGTATTATGATATCTGCATCATCAGTCATATATTCCTCGAAATCAATAATGTCGTCCTTGTTTTCGCTGATTTTTGCCATCAGCCGGTCAAGCAATTTTTCGGCATTTTCGGTGCTGTTGCTTGGGAAACCTGTTTCGTCATGCATCAATCCTGTCACATGGAATCTGTAACCTTTTCCAAATGAAGCTATTTCCGGCACATAAGAACCTTCTTCAACCGAGTAGGGCAAATAGTTTTCCTGGTTTGGAGCCGGCTCTTTACGGTCAATTACTTCAAGCTCGCCGGCTTTCGGCATAACAATTTTCTCTCTCATGTGTCCGACTATTTCGTCTGCCAGCAATATGACAGGGGTTCTGTATTTTTCAGCCAAATTGAAAGCTCTGACAGTAAGTTCAAACATTTCCCTGACCGAAGACGGGCTGAGGGCAATGACAGGATGGTCGCCGTGTGTTCCCCACATCGCTTGCATTACGTCTCCTTGAGCCGGAGATGTCGGAAGCCCTGTGCTTGGTCCGCCCCTTTGTATGTTTACAATTACAAGCGGAACTTCAGTGATTGCGGCATATCCTATATTCTCCTGTTTTAAGGAAAAACCGGGTCCGCTGGTTCCGGTCATAGACTTGAGACCTGTGAGCGAAGCTCCAATAGCTGCCGCTATTCCGCCTATCTCGTCTTCCATCTGTATGAATTTGCCGCCTTTTAATGGGAGTCTCACAGCGGATTTTTCCATTAGTTCCGTTGAAGGAGTTATGGGATATCCTGAATAAAAACGCATGCCGGCATAAAGGGCGCCTTCAACGCACGCTTCATTTCCTTGCATCAGCTTGAAATTATTTTCCATCGGTATCTTCTCCTTCCAAGTATATGGCAAAATCCGGACATCTCTGTTCACAAAGTCCACATTTTATGCATTCATCGTTAACAATCGTTATTTTGCCATTTTGGACTTCGAGTACATTTTTGGGACAAAATGCAGCACAAATACCGCAACCCTTGCACCATTCTTTCTTGATTTTGAGTTTTAATTTCGTTTTATCTTTTTTCAAGTCGCTTAGCTCCTTTCGAATCATCTATATATAAAATATAACAAACATAAATATTATATGCAATAAATATTTCATAAATGCGATTATATTACCAAAAATGAATAAAATCTTGCAATTGTATGCAAATAATATTGGATGACAAATTACAAGTATACATGTAAGCAGTTATCCAATGTATCTAGCGGAAGCAACTTTTAAGTTCTGAAATCCTGTCATAGTCGGTCATGTCGGTGTTTATTGGAGTCAAGGAAACAAATCCGTTTTGTACCGCATGGATGTCAGTTGAAACATTGTTCTTTACTTCATTGGATATTTCACCCGATAGCCAGTAGTAAGTGTTTCCCCGTGGATCTATACGCTCGTTGTATATGTTTACATACTTGAGAGTGCCAAGTTCGGTTATAATGATTTTATTGAAATCAGAAGAATTTGGAAAGTTGATATTGAAAAGTCCTTTACAACGGGATTTTATCAAAGGTTTGAAAATTGAGTTGTTGAAAAATCCATAAACAAAACCGGAATCTGCAATTGGATTTACAGGCGATGAAAGCGCAATAGACGGTATCCCATGAAACCATCCTTCCATTGCCGCTGAAAGAGTGCCGGAATAGAATATGTCGGACCCGAGGTTAAGACCCTTGTTGATTCCTGAAATTATCCAGTCGGGTTTCTTTTCCATTATGACTTCCAATGCTATTTTCACGCAATCGGCAGGGGTTCCGTTTATTGAATAGCAGCTGCATGAATTTTTTGAAGGCAACTTTTTGACTCTGATAGGGTCGTGCATTGTTATGGCGTGGCTTACTGCGCTCATTTCGACTTCTGGAGCCACAACAGTCACCTCATGACCGCATTCAGCCATGAATTCAGCCAAGCCCAGCATCGACTTGGAATTAATTCCATCATCGTTTGTAACAAGCAATTTCATGTGGTCACCTCTTTTGAATAAAATACAATACAGGGGGACAATTGACTTGATTTATGAATACGGATCTCAGGACAGACCATTGCCTTTGATCCAATTCTTCAGAAAATAAACGTATTGCTGCTTCTTCTTGGTATCCGCTTTCGTGTCCCGGATAGCAAACAATCAACAGGCCGCCTTTTGTTTTAAGCAGCGACATGGCAGTTTTAATCGAAAGAATAGTATTTTCAGCGCTTGTTGTCTTTGATTTGTCGCCCCCGGGAAGATATCCAAGGTTGTAGACAAAAATGTCTACAGGTTCGTCTATATATTCACTCAACCTGGTATGGCAATCGCAAACGAATCTATAATTATTGTATTTTGCATTGGATTCCAACAATGAACGGGAATTGCCGATTGCAGATTCCTGTATGTCAAAACCCAAAACCTTTCCCTTTTTACCGACAATATCGGAAAGGAAAAGCGAATCGTGTCCATTCCCGGCTGTAGCATCCACTGCAAAACCGCCCGGTTTAAGCATGCTTTCTATAAAGAGATTTTTGATTTTTACAGCGTTGTTGAGGTCTGTATCCAATTTAAATACACCGTTCCTTCAATTTATATTTTTTAGATATTCAACTTCTTCATTCTTTAAATGCCTCCAAGTTCCTTCCTTGAGAGAGCCCATTTCTATTTTGCCGATTGCAATTCTCTGAAGAGAAATGACATCACGATCAAAATACGCGAACATTCTTCTGATTTGCCTGTTTTTTCCTTCAAAAAGGGTTATTTCAAAGCAAAGCGGGCTTTTTTGAATGATATCGCATTTTGCTGTTACATATCCTCCAATATCAATTCCGTTTTTAAAAAGGGCAAGCTCTTTTGACGAAATGGGCTTGCTTATGCAAACAAGATATTTTTTTGGAATGTGATGTTTGGGATGAGTAAGCTTATTGGTCAATTCACCGTCATTGGTCATGAGAACAAGGCCTTTGGAGTCGTAATCCAACCTTCCTACCGGAAATATGCGCACATTCGTGTCTATGAAATCCGTTACGATTTTACGGTTGAAATTGTCGGACAGGGTTGTGACCACCCCTTCCGGCTTGTTTAGAAGTATATACACCATTTGTTCCTGTATATGTATTATGGTGCCTTTTACGGATACGGTGTCTTTTTCGGGATCGATTGTTACTCCCATTTCTCTGACAGTCAAACCGTTTACCTTGACGTTTCCTTCTCTTATCAACGATTCGGCTTTTCTTCGGGATGCATATCCCGCTCTTGAAATATACTTTTGTAGTCGCATGGCTAATCCTTAAGGTTCATGAACAAATCGGCGTTCTGGAACGAGTTGATATCAGGCAAATCCCCAAGGGATGCAAATCCGAAGGCTTTCAAAAAGTTGTCGGTAGTTCCGTAGAGCAGAGGGCGTCCGATTTTATCCAATTGACCGGTTATCTTTATGAATCCCTTCTCAAGAAGGGTATTGACTACTCCGGAAGATTGCACTCCTCTTATCATTTCTATACCGCCTTTTGTTATTGGTTGCTTGTATGCCACTATTGACAATACTTCCAAGGCTTGTTGAGATAATTTTTTGAGGTTGATGTTTTTGCAGAAACGTTCAATATAATAGTAATTGCAGCTGTTTGTCGAGAATTGGTAACCGTCGTTTATGGAGACAAGCCTTATACCTCTATTTTCCGAGTATGAATTTTTAAGCTCTTCAAGGCAATCGGAAATCTGATCTTTTCCAACTTCAAGCAGACGGCTGAATTGGTTTACTGTAACTGGTTCTGTTGAAATGAAAAGCACGGATTCCAAGATGGATTTGACTTCCTGGTTGTTCATGTTAAAATTTCACCTGCCTCTGATTTTGTTATTTGGATGCTGTCGAAAATATGCTTCTGAAGTACCTTTATTTCTCCTGTTCTTATTAATTCAAGCAAAGCAAGGAAAGTTGCAATTATTTCTCCACGGGTCGAATCAGGATGAAAAAGTTTTTCGAACGCCATTGTTGTGTTATTTATAAAAAGATTTCGTATATGTCTTATCTTGTCTTCGACTGTCCATGCATCCGGTTTTATTTGATTGAAATATTTCTTTCGGCTATGGTCAATTGAATCCAATTTGGACAACAATTCAGCCAATGCGTTTATGAGAGCGTTTTCGGAAAAATCGAAATCGATGTCCTGATGCAATTTTGTAGTAATGTTTAAAACATCGCTTGGTATATTTTTTCTGTAGACAACTTTTGAATAGTCGTGTTCCCTTTTATCCAACACCAAAGACATATTCTTGAACTTGCTGTATTCAATAAGTTTTTGAACCAATTCATCCCTTGGGTCTTCTCCGGCCTCTGCGTCGTTGTTGGATTTTTCAGGAAGCAGCATCTTGGATTTTATTTCAAGCAGAGTTGCCGCAAGAAGCATGAACTCGCTGAGATCGTCCAAATCGATGATTTTCATTAGATTCAAATGCTCAATGTATTGAGATGTTATTTCAGATATCGGCAAATCATTCAAGTCAATTTCATTCTTTTCGATTAAGTGAAAAAGCAAATCGAAAGGACCTGAAAATTGTTCGACTTCAATCAAATAATCCATTGCTTACACATTCCTTCCAAGTTTCTTTTCTATGAATTCTATTTCAGCATCACGGCTGTCAATTATGACTCCATCCATTTTGCATTCCAAAATTTCATCAAGAAGAATTCCTATGCGCTTTCCTGGCTCTATGCCCATCGAAATCAAGTCTTTTCCCGTCAAATGCGGTTTCATTCCTTTGAGGGAACTAAAATAGTGATTTATTAAAATCCATGCATCATTGCCGGGAAAGCTTGAAAAAGCAATTGCGGCCAATGATTCGTCGGGTATAGACGAAGAAATTTTATAAAGCTCGCTTTCGGACGTTGATGCAAGTATGGATTTTTTCCAATGGATTGAATTGTTGATATGATCCTCAAGGCAATTTTTGTATTTGCTTGGCATGTTGTATATCAAAAATAAAGGATTTTTAAGCAACAACAATTTCAAAAGCATCAGATCCGATGAAGACCAAACTTCAGATTTTTTATGGCGAGGGCATTTTTCAAAACGTTCAAGGTCGACCGTATCAAAGATGAGTCCTTTGAAAATCCCGAAGGAATTGAAAGAATCAAAACAACGGTGCGAATAATCTTCGCAAAGGCATTTTGCAATTTCATTGAAAACCCTGTCATTGCTTATATATTTCAAATAATTTTCTGTAACGGCTTTATTGAAAAGTGATTTGGTGTGTTTTTCAATGCCGAAAGCAAGTCTTTCCTTGTATTTTATCAATCTAATCAATCTTGTTGGATCGTCAAGAAAACTATTTTCATGAAGTATACGCATGGTTTTGGTTTTCAAATCATTTATTCCGCTTGAATAATTCAAAACATCTCCAAAACTGTCATCGTTGATTGACATTGCAATTGTATTTACGGAAAAATCTCGTCTCTGTATATCATAAAAAAGGGAATCGACCCATTCGATTTCAGGAAGACTTCCGGGATTGGCATAATTTTCGGTTCTTGTATGATTTATATCTACGGAAAAGTGCTCGCCTTTATATTGGGCAACGAGTTTTACGGTGTTGTACTTATTATCTTCAATTATTCTGTCGACTGAAATTGTTCTTTTGAGGCATTCGGCATATTCGGATGGCTGTCCTGAAGTAATCAAAATATCCAGATCGCTTATTCTACCCTTTTCCAAAATCAAATCACGGACTGCTCCACCGACAAGATAAATTCGACCGTCTTCGTTGATATGGCAATCTGAAAATATTCTTAGGAGGTCAAATAGATTTTTTCGTTTATTCAGTAGGGATGACAGATTCATACAGCGCCGCCTTCAATAAAAATCGGTTGCAGATTCACATACTCTTGCAAGAATCAGTTTAGTCGATGAATCGGCTTTGTCAGGGACTATTTCAAAAGAATCAGCAACCCTTGATTCAATATCCGGATCGTATTTCAATGAATCGGAGAGATGCATCGTGGCAAGGGTTTGACCTTTGGCGATAAAATCTCCGTTCTTTGCGTTTAAAAGTATTCCGGAAGCATAATCCAGTTTGCTTTCCTTGGTTTCTCGTCCAGCCCCCAAACTCATTGCGCAAAGGCCCAATTCGAGTGCGTTTATTGCCTTTATATAACCGGTTTCAGGAGAAATGACATCAATTGTTTTTGCCGATGAAGGCAATTTTGACGGGTTCTTCAAATAATCCGCGTCTCCCCCCTGAGCTTCGATGAAATCAAGAAATTTTGCCAATGCTTTACCGGAACCAAGACTTTCCTCTGCTTTCTTTCTTGCTGAAGCAGAATCGATTTTCAGGCCAATCGATATCATTTCAACAGCGAGTCTCAAACAGAGCTCCTTCAAGTCGGAAGGGCCTTCCCCGCCAAGTACCTGAAGGGCTTCTTTGACTTCAAGCGCATTTCCTATTGCAAAACCGAGAGGCTGATCCATATTTGTAACAAGAGCGACGACATTGCGGTTCATTCCATTGCCGATCTCAACCATCGTTTTCGCCAATTCAACAGCTTCATCCAAGGTTTGCATGAATGCGCCATGGCCGATTTTAACGTCCAGGACTATGGCATCGCTTCCGGCAGCCAATTTCTTGCTCATTATGCTGCTTGCTATAAGGGAAATGTTTTCGACGGTGGCAGTTACATCCCTGAGTGCATATAATTTTTTATCGGCAGGCGCCAGATTCCCTGTTTGCCCAATAAGAGCCAATTTATGCTGCTTGACTTGTTTTATGAAATTGTCAATCGAAAGTTCGACTTTGAATCCCGGGATGGATTCAAGTTTGTCTATTGTTCCACCGGTGTGGCCAAGGCCCCTGCCGGACATTTTGGCTACAGGCACTCCGCAAGATGCAACAAGAGGGGCAACTATCATTGAGGTGGTGTCTCCCACTCCGCCAGTGCTGTGTTTGTCGACTTTAATGCCTTCTATTGCTGACAAATCGACCGTTTCGCCGGAAAAAAGCATTTCTTTGGTCAAAGAAAGAGTTTCCCTTTTATTCAGTCCGTTAAAATAAACGGCCATCAATAAAGCGGAAACCTGATAATCCGGTATTTCACCATTTGTGTATCCCTTTATAAAAAAACGGATTTCATTATCGTCAAGTTCAAGTCCGTTTCTTTTTTTCATTATTATATTTTGGAAATTCATACAAACTCCTCCCTCTTTTATCACGCTCTCGGATGAGTTTTATCATAAACATCCTTGATTTTGTCGTCTTTGAGTTGAAGATAGATTTGTGTGGTTGATATGTCTGAATGGCCCAGCATTTTTTGTACAGACCGCAAATCAGCCCCGTTTTTAAGTAGATGGGCTGCAAATGAGTGTCTCAGCGTTTGAGGAGTAATGTCTTTTTCGATATTAGCCAATCTTTTGTATTTTTTAACTATCTTCCAAAATCCCTGCCGTGTAAGCCTGTTCCCGGTGTAGTTTATGAAAAGCGCTTCCTTCTCTTTTGAAATCATTGGATTCCTGAGTTCGTATATGTAATTGAGCAAAGAAATTTTAGCCAACGTGCCAATTGGTATGATTCTGCTTTTTCTCGTGTTTTTACCGCTGCAATGTATATATCCGAGATTCAGATTGACATTGCTTATGTCGAGAGCTATGATTTCCGATACACGCATGCCCGTTGCATAAAGCAATTCAAGCATTGCCTTGTCGCGGACAGACATGCGGCTTTTATTCAATGAAGGTTGCTCCAGCAATTTGTCAATTTCTTCAATGGTCAAAATTGAGGGTATGTTCCTGTCCGTTTTTGGTATGTTCACTTTGTAAACAGGATTGTTCGTCAGCAGTCCTTCGTACATTAAAAACGCATAGAAAGATTTTAAAGATGAAAGATATCTTGAAACTGTTGATGCCGATTTGTTCTTGGAGTTCAAATTTTCAACATAACCGACAACGTCTTTTCTTGTGACATCCATGAAATTCTTTTGAATATCCGATTTGCAAAAAGAGAGAAATTTGAAAACATCGGATATGTATGATCGAATCGAGTTCTCGGATAATTCTTTTGTATTCAAATAGTTTTCGAAACCGTTGATGACTTTTTCCATTTTTGTCCCTCGTATAGATCGATTTGTATTGCATGGTGATTAGTTACTTATTCAACAACTTTATTGAAAGTCCTTCAAAAATATAATCCTTTCTACAGAAGAAAGGATTATTGGAATCTTTTGATAGATGAAAAGACAGTCAATCCTTGATTTGATTGTTTGAAACATAAAGCAATCCTACAATTGTCTTTGCATCGATTATCTCGCCTGTTTCAATCATGCGCAAAGCATCATCGAATGGTATTTCGACAGTTTCAATATACTCATCCTCGTCGGGGTTTGCCCCGACAAAAGAAATGTTTTCAGCGATGAAAAGATGAATACGTTCATTTGAAAAGCCCGGGGAACTGTAAAAACTGAAAAGTGATTTCATATTTTCGGATTCATACCCGGTTTCCTCCGTAAACTCCCTTTCGGCGCATTCTTTTGGGGATTCCGCTGATTCAAGTTTTCCGGCAGGAAGTTCATAAATTGATTCCTCTACAGCCTTTCTGTATTGCTTGACCAACACGATTTTTCCATCTTTGATTGCGATGATTGCAACACCGCCTCCATGCTCGATTATCTCGCGCTTTGAGTACTTTTGATTGGGTAATTCCACGGTGTCTATTCTCAAATTTATGATTTTACCGCGATAAAGCTTGTCGGATTTTATTGTTTTTTCCACGTTCACTTTGCCACCTCATTTCGAATATATCAACTTCAATCGTTCGGTGACTGAAGCTATGAACTTGCCGTTTGTGGGTCTTTTAGTGTCAAGATTGTAATTGTGCAATGTATGCTTGAATGCTTTTTTTGAAACGGGATTGTCTGTCCATGCCATATTTATGGCATTTCTTATTGATCTTTCGACGCGGCTCGGTGTCGCTTCTGGAAAGCAGTTTGCGACATCTGGATAGAGTCTTTTAGTCAACCCCTTCAAATATGTCGAATCATGGAAAGACATTGTTATGGCTTTTCTCACATATTCATATCCATTTACGTGCAGAGGGAAACCGAAATCCCTTAATACGTCGCTGACCTTGCTTTCGATATCTATTGCAGGATTGCCGGAAACATAAGAATTGTCAGCCGGATTCTGCATTATCTGTCTGATTCGGTTTATGAGGACTTCATAATCGAACGGTTTTACGAAATAGTAATCGGCGCCCATTTCCATCGCCTGCTGAGTTATATTGTCTTGCCCCAATGCTGAAAGCACTATTATTTTGGGGGAAGTTCCGCGTTTGAAACTTTTTGCGTTTTCCAAGACGCCAATGCCGTCCAATTTTGGCATTATAATGTCGAGTATTACAATATCGACGACATGCCTTTTCAAATACCTTAGCGCATCAAGTCCGTCGCCTACAACATTTACTACCTTGAAATCCTCCTGGCTGTTTATGTATTCGGAAAGGATTTCGGTGAAATCCTCATTGTCATCGGCTAAAAGAACCTTCATTTTTTTCATATTCCATCCTCCTTGTCAAACTCTTCATATGAGGCGATTTTTGCCTTGCTTATTGATGCGATCAAATTCTTGGCATGGTCTTCAGAAATTCCGGAATTCATGTTTCCGTCGAGCAGACGTGAAATCTCAAGAACTTTTTCAGGCATTTTCAAGGATTTGACTCTTGTCGTTGTAATATTACCTTTGGTGGACTTTTCTATGAGCATATGGTGGTCGCCCATTACCGCTATTTGCGGAAGATGTGTTATGCATATCACCTGGGTGTCTTTTGAAGTTTTATACAACTTTTCAGCGACCCGTTTTGCAGTGATTCCGCTTACGCCGGTATCGATTTCATCGAATATTATTGTGTCTATAGTATCTATTTTAGACATAATGACCTTTATGGCAAGCATGATTCGTGAAATCTCGCCTCCGGAAGCAATTTTTGAAAGGCTCTTGGCTTTTTGCCCCGGGTTCATTGAAATCAGAAAGTCCGCATCCTCATATCCTGACTTGGATATTCGCGAATTGTCAGTATTGAGGGAAATTTCAAAGGTTGCATTTTCAAGATTCAATTCCTTTAGCTCTGACAGAATGCTTTTGCTCAAGGAGATGGATGCTTTGTGTCTTTTCAAGCTTATTTCTTTAGCCAGGCTGCTGTATTCATCTTTTTTCAGTATATGTAAGCTTTCCAAGCTTTCAAGCTGTTCGTCCGAATGCAAATGCTCTTCAAGCTTATTAATCAAATCTTCACGATAAAGCAAAATTTCCTCAATTGTATTTCCATATTTCATTTTCATACCATTTATCAAGTCAAGTCTTGATTCAACATATTCAAGCCTGTTTCTGTCATAACTGAAATTATCGGAAAAACGTCTCAGGTTTGCTGATGCATCTTCAATCATGTAATGAATTTCATTCAGTTTTGAATGAATGCTGTCTAAATCTTCGGAAAATGACTGTATCTGAGCAATGGATGAAATTGCTTTGTCAATTGCATCCATTGCATTGAATTCATCTTCAAAATTTGAAGAGACGTGACTTAGGGCCTCAATGCAGTTTCGATTGATTGCCTCTCCGTTTTTTATGTAATCATATTCCTTGGCAAGAAGGTCGTCTTCTCCGATGGACAAATCGGCATCTTCTATTTCTTTCAATTGATAGCGGCAGAAATCCAATTCCCGCTCATTTTTTTGTGATGATTCAAGAAGTTTTTTGATTGAAAGCTCACACGAACGCATTTCAGCGCAGACCGATGAAAGAAGACGTGTTTTTTCATAGTGCTCGGATGAAATGTAACGATCCAGCAATCCCAGATAGTTTTCCTTCTTAAGCAGGGATTGATGTTCATGCTGGCCATGTATGTCTATCAATCCGTTTGAAATTTCCTTTATGGTATCGATACTTGTTATGTTACCATTTAACCGGCTTACCGTTCTCCCGCTCTCAAGAATTTCACGCTTGAAAACTATCACGGGTTCTTCTTTCAAGTTCAAACCGTAACTATTTTCAATTTTTTCTATTTCATGCGGATTGTTTAAATGGAAAGCGAGTTCAATCTCGGATTTTTCGGATTCCGGGCGCAACAAATCCTTTCCGGCTTTTCCTCCCAAAGCTATGTCTATGGCTTTGACAATTATTGATTTCCCGGCTCCAGTTTCTCCGGTAAGAACATTAAGCCCTTCTTTGAAATCTATGCGCAATTCGTCAATCAGAACAAAATCTTTTATATGCAATTCAACAAGCATGGAATCACCCACTATTTTAAGACATCATTTTCCTGAAAGATTCTATTACTTCATCCAAATCTGAATTTTCCCTTACAAGAAGGAAAATTGTATCATCGCCGGCAATCGAACCGACAATATCTGTCGAATTAATCGCGTCAATGGCCGAAGCGGCTGCATTTGCAGCCCCGGTAAGGGTTTTTAGAACAATCATGTTTCCTGAATGGTCGATTGAAACAACTGATTCCTTGAAAAGATTTATCAGTCGGTCGGAAAGCATGTGTTCCTGCTGTTGCATCGAAGCGTATTTATAGCGTTTGTTTCGTGTGAGAACCTTGATCAGCCTCAATTCTTTTATATCTCTTGAAACGGTTGCCTGTGTCACCTTAAAACCGCATTTCTTCAGCAAGTCGGCGAGTTCCTCTTGTGTTTCGACTTCGTGTTCTTTGATTATTTCGAGAATTTTAATGTGTCTTGAGTATTTCATTCATCGGCCTCCTTAAAATTGATGTTTTTAAGCAATTTGTCGGTCATCTCCGCATAATCAAAATGCTGCGCTTCGACTGGCTTTGACTTTGTGCAGAATATTAGAAATTCAATATTTCCCTTGGCCCCTTTAATGGGCGAGTATGTTATCCCCTGCAAAAACAAAGGGTAAGATTCCAAATGCTCCAGCATGGAAATTACGACTTCCCTGTGTACATCAGCGTCTCTTACAACGCCGTTCTTTCCAACCTTTTCCCGGCCCGCCTCAAATTGTGGCTTAAGAAGGAATACGATTTCCCCTTTTTCTGAGAGCAGCTTGTAGGCAACAGGAAGCACAAGCCTTAAAGATATGAAAGAAACATCTATTGAAATAAAATCAATCGCGGATTCAATAGTTTCGGGTTTCAAATATCTTATGTTGGTACGTTCCATAACAACTACCCTGTCATCCTGCCTTAGCTTGTAATCGAGCTGGCCGTATCCAACATCGACAGCGTATACTTTTGACGCACCGTTTTGGAGCATGCAGTCTGTGAATCCTCCCGTGGAAGATCCAATGTCCATCGCCGTCCTGCCATCGAAATCCAAACCAAAGTGATTCATTGCTTTTTCAAGCTTCAGTCCGCCCCTGCCGACATATTTCAACCTTTTTCCCCTCACCTCTATTTTAGAGTTGTCCAAGTCGACTTTTGTGCCTGCCTTATAGGCTTTTTGTCCGTTTACATATACTATTCCAGCCATAATTGCGCGTTTAGCTTTTTCCCTTGAGTCAAAATAACCTTCATCGACCAGAAGAATATCCATTCGTTTTTTCATATTTTCACACTCTCAATAACTGTTCGATTTCATTTGCCAATGACTCAGGGTCCAATGCAATGCTTTTAAGAAGGTCGCTGGTTTCACCGTGTGTTATAAAAGCATCCGGATATCCTTTGTTGAGTATCCTGAATGAATCAAAATTCTTAAGTATTGAATTTATTTGGGTCCCCATTCCTGAACTGACCGATCCGTTCTCCAAAGTGATGATTGTTTTATAATTTCCGACGGCGGTCAATATGGCTTTTTCGTTTATGGGTTTTATTTGTCTCAAATTTAAAATGCCGCAGTCAATATTTCTTTTATCGAGTATTTTTGCACATTCAATTGCAGAAATTGTTGCAGTTCCTTCGGCTATTATCAGGCAGTCATTGCCTCTTCTTATGGTTTCAGGCATTTCAATTCTTGTGCCGTCACGATTTATTTCATTGCAGGATCCCCTTGGGTACCGTATTGCAACCGGCCCTTCCAATTCAAGAGTGCGGGAAAGCATCCTCTTGAGTTCGTATCCGTCCTTCGGAGACCATATTGTCAAATTTGGGATAGGCAGCAAAAATGACAGGTCGAAAGAACCGTGATGGGTTTCCCCGTCGGCTCCTACCAATCCCGCACGGTCTATACAGAATACAACAGGAAGATTTTGAAGGCATACATCGTGTATCAACTGGTCGTATGCTCTTTGAAGAAATGAAGAATACATTGCCACAAAAGGCCTTTTGCCGCTTGAAGCCAATCCCGCAGCAAAAGTGACTGCATGTTGTTCGGCTATGCCTACGTCAAAATATCGGTCGGGGTGGGCCAAGCCGAAAAGGGACAGGCCGGTACCGTCGGGCATTGCCGCTGTGATTGCAACTATTGATTCATTCTTTTCCGCCAATTCCGCAAGGCTTGAAGAAAACACTTTGGAATAGGACAACCCCTTGGATGCCGCTTTTGCCTTGCCTGTATTCAGGTCGAAAGGTCCGATCCCATGAAATTTTTCGGGATGGTTTTCTGAGAAAGCATAGCCTTTTCCTTTTTTTGTGACAACATGCAACAAGACCGGTTTTTCAAAATTCCTGACCCTGTTGAGAACATCAATGAGTTCTTCAAGATTGTGCCCGTCAACAGGTCCAATGTATTTGAGGCCCATTTCCTCGAAAATGGTGCCTGGCACGAGCATGTACTTGACGGTATCCTTTGCTTTGTCCAGCTTTTGGGTAAGGCATTTGCCTATGAAAGGCATTTTGCTGGTAGTGTTCTTTATTCCTGCCTTGGTTTTTGTATACCTTTGCGCGGTTCTTATTTTATTCAAATGCTTGGACAATGCTCCGGTATTTTTTGAAATGGCCATGTTGTTGTCGTTCAGAATGACAAGCATTTTCTTTTGTTCGTGTCCTATGTGGTTGAGCGCTTCATAAGCCATTCCGGCTGTAAGTGATCCGTCACCTATGATTGATACTACTTGGAAATTCTCGTTGTTCAAATCACGTGCCGAGGCCAGACCCATTGCCGCGGAAAGAGACGTGCTGCTGTGGCCTGTTTCGAATGGATCGTGCAAACTTTCGCGTCTTTTGGGAAAACCGCTCATTCCGCCGAACTGCCTTAGATTTTCAAACCCTTCTCTTCTTCCGGTTATAAGCTTGTGAACATAGGATTGGTGTCCCACGTCCCATATGATTTTATCCCTGGGGCTGTCGAATACATGGTGAATAGCCAAAGTAAGCTCTACAATTCCAAGATTCGAAGCCAAATGGCCGCCTGTTCTTGAAATGGAGTCCAGGAGGAATTTGCGTATCTCCATAGCCAATTTCGCCAATTGTTCACTATTCAGTTTTTTAATGTCTTCCGGGTTTTTTATATTGTCCAATATATTCATTTTAGCCACTTTCTTTTGAATGTAAGTTTTTCATTGAAAAAACATATTATGCGTCCCACTTTCAAAACAATTTCTTTTGACTGGTAGATTGCAATCTCTTTGCCGAACGCTTTGCCTCCGACGGTCAAAGAGGCTGTTGAGGAAATAAGTACTACGCTTAAAATCGATGTGTTGAACAGTGTATTGAAAGAAGCAATCTTCAAAATCAAAACGGCAATAGTTGAACCGCTTATTATGCCCGCTATGTCTCCAATAACGTCGTTGCAGAAATTCGAAACCGGACCGGCGTGGTTTATAAGCTCCAAGGCCTCCTTGGCTCCCTTTATTTTTCTTGACGCCATTGAATTGAATGGTTTTCTGCTTGCCGAAGCTACTGCTATGCCGATTATGTCGAATATGATTCCAGTCAAGACTATGGTTAAAAGCAATAAAAAACCGAATGCCAGCCCCATGTTGCCGAGAAGGGATTCCGAAACAGAATTAAGCAAAAATGAAAAAATAAAAGTTATGAACGAGACATGGATTATCCATTTGTATCTTATGCGATTTATGTTGATTTTCATTTTTCAGGTTTCCTTTGAATAAAATAATTGTGGCAATACATCGAGTAAACTTTACGGCTTAGGTCCAGTAGGATTTCCCGTTTGGATGCTGAATCGTCGCCGAATCAGCGGTTTCCCATTAAATCCATACTCATGATGTCGCCATGCATGAAACTGGATCGCCATTGAGACCGCACTTTAATCCCCGATGTATTTCCTTTACAGGAACAGCCTAGGAGTTTTCCTCTGCAACCTGATCATTCTTTAGCCTCTTTTGCAAAAAGGGTTTCGGCGGCAAGACGGAGCGTGCCCGGATCCTGGGCCTTGCTTCGTTGAGCCCGACGTCCACCGTTTCCACTCAAGGCAGGCTACTCTGCAGTTGTTGGTTCGTGCAGGTTTATATCGGATATAATCCGATTCTCCATGAAGAGAGGGTAGAGCCCACATGCCATTGCGGATTGCCCCCTGCTTCTTATTCCCGACAAAAGCCCCCGACTGGGCGTCAGAAGCAATCATTAGGAACTTCATCGATGTGCCCTTCGACGGATTTTTAGCCCCGCCTTCAAAAATGAAAAAATTGACTAGGATACTGCGCCACATTATTTCTTATATTAGCAGATTGGCTATCAATATGCCAAGAATCGCCCCGGCAAAAACCTCTATCGGAGTATGCCCGACCAATTCCTTGAGCTGTTTTTCTTCGATTTGTTTGTTTTGCTGCCTGTCCTTGATCATTTGGTTCAGGATCATCGCCTGTTTTCCAACAGCCCTTCTCACTCCGGAAGCGTCATACATTATTATGAGCGAAAATATTATTGAAACTGCGTATTCGAGTGAATCCCAGCCCATTTTGAGGCCTATGGCAGTGGAAAGGCCCATTACCATTGCAGAATGCGAACTTGGCATTCCGCCGGAACCCACAAAGCGGTAGAAATCCAGCTTTTTTTCCTTTATGAGTGTAAGTATGACCTTCAAGGCTTGAGCTGTGAACCATGAACAAAATGATGCATTGAAGTATGGGTTGGAGAACAGTGTTCTCATGTATAACAAGGGGTCATCACCTTCCTAAAAAAATCAAGAGTTTCTGGATAAGAGACGGCTTGCAAGCGTTTTTAAAAAGACGGTGTCTCCGCCTATCTTTTCGATTTCGGATAATGCAATTCGGGTGTGCTCATCAAGAGCGGCTTTTGAGGCTTCTATTCCCATTATTTTGGGGAAAGTGTTTTTGTCGGCGTTCGCGTCGCTGCCTATGGGTTTTCCAAGCATAGCTTCATTTCCTTCGATGTCAAGAAGGTCGTCCTTTATCTGGAAAGCCATGCCCAAATGAAAGCCGAAACCGCTGAAGGCGGATATTTCTTCCTTGCTTCCACCTGCTAGAGCCGCGCCCATTTTTAGAGCCGCCTGAATCAGTTTTGAAGTCTTGTTCATATGGATATACTCGAGAATGTCCTTTTTGACGGATATGCCTTCAGTCAGCACATCAACCGACTGTCCCCCGACCATGCCTCTTGAACCTGAAGATTCGGCCAGTATTCTGGACGCATCTACTCCACGCCTGTCTTCGATTGCCTCAAGCATTATTTCATAAGCCAGATTCAACAGCGCGTCTCCGGCTAAAATGGCAATTGCTTCTCCATAGACAGTGTGGTTTGTAGGCTTGCCTCTTCGCAAATCGTCATCGTCCATAGCAGGAAGGTCGTCGTGAATGAGGGAATATGTGTGAATAAGTTCAATTGCGCATGCAAAAGGAATTGCCTTTTCATTGTCGCCGCCCAAAATTCTGTTTGCCTCAAGCAGCAGCATGGGACGAAGACGTTTGCCTCCCGCATGAATGCTGTAGTTCATCGAATCGATCAATTTCCGCTGGAAGCTGTTTGAAGAGCAGTTCAAAAAAACTAAGTTTTTGAGCGCTTCTTCTATGGTTGTCTTATAATTTAGCATATTTTGTTCAAATGTCATCGTTTGAATCCCCTTCTTCTAAATCCTTGAAGGTTTCTCTTTCTGTGGAATCGACAAGTATCTGTACTTTCTTGCGGGCTTCAGACAAAGCTTTGTTGCAATTATTATATGCCTCGATGCCTTTTTCGTAGACTGCAAGTGCGTCTTCGAGAGACAAGTCATTGTTGTCGAGTTTTTCAAGAGAGTCTTTCAGCTGATTCATGTGTTCCTCGAAAGAAACTTTCTTCTTTGTCATATCGTCATATCCCCTTCTTGAGAGAAGTAACCCTGCTCTTTATTTTACCATTTTTAACAGCGATGGTAATGGATTCATTCAAATTAACGTCATCTATGCCTGAAACGACCTTCTCAGATTCATTATACACGATTGCATAACCCTTTCGCAGTATTGAATCGGGATTTGCCCTGTTTAGCGATTCAAAAGTGGAGGAAGCCTCTTCTTCGAGCCTGGACAATGAATGCGCAAGCGATGAGTTCAATGCCGCGAACATATACTGAAGGTCTTTCTTTTCGTTTTCAATTCGCCAAAACAGTTTTCTGTTCATTCTGGCGGGTGAATTTTCATCCAGTACATTTTGCATCATTGAAAATCTGTTTAACATGCTTATTTTCATGTACTTTTCATAGGACTCCAAAGTTTCCGAAATGGCGCCTGTTTCAGGCAGGCAAAGTTCTGCGGCTGCCGAAGGTGTCGGAGCCCTGAAATCAGAAGTGAAATCTGAAATAGTAAAGTCGGTTTCATGTCCGACAGCCGAAACGACAGGTATACTGGACATGTGGATTGCATCAGCCAGTACTTCTTCATTGAATGCCCATAATTCCTCTATTGAGCCTCCGCCCCTGGCAAGAATAATCATGTCGTATTCATTTGGCGACGAGTTCGCCAATCTTATGTTCTCGGCCATGTTTACTGCTGCATGGATGCCTTGGACCAAAGAAGGATAAATATACAGGCTTGTGGTTTTGTTCCGCCTATGGGCAACTTTCAGTATGTCCCTAAGCGCGGCGCCGCTCGCGGATGTTATAATAGCAATTTTTTCAGGAAAGGGAGGGATATTCTTTTTGGATTTTTCGTCAAAATACCCTTTTGCATGAAGACTTTTCTTCAGCTCCTCGAATTTTCTGAACAAATCACCGGTTCCCGAAGGTTCCATGTCGTTTACGTATATTTGGTATACACCGGATTTTTCATAAAGGGATATGCTTCCCATCACAGTTACAGCCATTCCGTTTTCGGGGACAAAGGAAAGATTCTTCATCCTGTTTGAAAAAATCACACAGCTGATTCTGCTTTCCGCATCCTTAAGCGTGAAAAACGCGTATCCCGCAGGATTTGCCTTGTAGTTTGAAATTTCGCCCTTTACGGAAAGGTGGCCAAGCAATGGGTCGGATTGAAGAATACGTTTCATGTACCGGTTTATTTCGGATACGCTGAATGTCTTCATTTTCATTTTTGATCAGCTCCTGACAAATTGATTCCCATGCGCGCTATTCCAACTGCATTGTCCGTACAAAGACGAGCCGGTCCGAAATGGATTGAACCGGATTTGTCGGACAGTGAATTTTTAAGGAAGCGGCTTGCAGAAACGCCTCCAGTCATTAGAACAGGTTTGCTTGTCATATCAAGATTGCTAAATGATCTTGAGAGGGTGTCTGAAATGCACTTGAAAGTCTTGTGGATTATTTCGGAAGCATCCACTCCGCTTGAAATGTCCTTTTCATACATGTTTTCGATTCCGGAAAAGTTGAAATAGCCGTTTTTTACAGAAATTCGGTACGAATCGATTGATTTGCCATCATATGCAATTTCGTCCAAGGCTTTGCCTGATGGAAAACCGTATCCCAGCCTTACGCCAAGCCTGTCAATCAATTGTCCTGCCGTTATGTCAAGAGAACCACCGATAATCTTCGTTGAAATTCTGCCATTTTGCAGTGAAGCGCTCATTATTTCGGCAGTGCCGCCTGAAAGGTGTACTACATAAAAAGGATATCTTTCATTTATTCCCGATTCCGGTAAAACTGAATATATGTGTCCCTCCTGATGTGAAAAGAGATTCAAAGGCAACTCAAGCAGGCTTGAAACAGTTTTTGCGAATGCGGTTCCCGCGTTGAAAACCGGCATGTAGGAGTTCTCGGTGTTCCTTGGCTTTGAGCTTGCGGAAACATGGCTTATCGATTTGGAATATGTGGACGCTTTTTCGAAGAGAGCCGGAAGGTTGACAACATGCTGGTAAAAAGCTTCGGACTGGCGCAAACCCCTTTGACCGGTTTTTACCCTTAGAGGAATCCTCTCATCCACGACGACAGCTCCTGATTCGTCCACTATTGCAAGGGATGTAGTGTAGCAGCTTGTGTCTATTCCAAGGCTAAAGTTCTTCATCATTCAAATTGCCCAAAAGTCCATTTATGAATTTGGCGGACTTTTCATCGCTGAATTTTTTTGCCAGTTCCACAGCCTCGTTTATTGATACGGAAAGCGGTATTTCGTCGCGATAGAGTATTTCCGCCAATGCTATCCTTAGGATTGATCTGTCGACTGCCGGCAGCCTTTCGATTGACCAGTCCTTGAGATGGCCGCTTATGATGGAATCGATTCTATTTTTGTTCTCTTCTATGTCTTTGAAAAGACTTTCTATGAAAAGATTATCATTGAATTGTGCTATTGCATTTGAGTCGGAATTCAAGTCCTTTTCAAATAGAACCTTAAGCAATGCTTCCCTTTCCTTTTTCCTGTTCATATTTCCTCCCTGCTTTAATGAATAAGAACTAACCAAGGTTAGTTCTTAGACGAATGATATTCATGAGTTTCAATGGTTTAAATCATTTTATGCCCTGAATGTTTATATTGATCGCACATACTTCCATTTCGGTCATGGTTTCAATTGATTTTTTTACATTTTCCTGTATCTTCGAACAAATTTCGGGAATTACAATCCCATAGTCGATAATGAGATTAAGGTTTACCGTAATAAGATTATCGGAGTCAATCTCAACCTTCACACCCTTGTTGTAATTCTTCTTGCCGAAAATTTCCGATATTTCGACACCCAGGCTGCTGTTCATTTCGGCTACTCCGCTCACTTCTTTTGCGGCAAGGCCCGCAATGATTCCTATTACCTCGTTTGAAATGTTTACTTCTCCATATTCCAAATTGTCAAGTTGACGCTTATCTTCCATGTTTATGCCTCCAAACGGTTTAAACTTCAGTATCCTCTGTTTCATCATCTTCTTCGTTTTCGGCGAAATAATCCATTTCCTCGTTTATGACAATCATTTCGTCACAATTGGGACAAGCGACTTTTATAAGGCCCTCGTCGTCGAAAACAAGGTCTGATTCGTCCAAATAGAAAATTTCATTGCAGGAAGGACACTCTATTTCATAAAATTCATCTTCGTCTTCTTCATCTTCGAGCTCGTAAAAATCGTCCTCCAAATCTGTCAAATCGTCGTCCATGGCATCCAGGTACTCTTCCATGTCGTCGAGGTCTTCATTGATGAAGTCGACTTCGCGCGATAATTCCTCGAGCGTTTCAACGATTTTTGCAAACAATTTGCCTTCGTTTGCGTTTGTGTCGATATTCATGCCTTCCATGAGGCCCTTCAGATAAGAAACTTTTTCATTAAGATTATTCATGTCGCCCTCCTTTTGGATTCGTCGCCGGGGTTTTATACCCGTGAAAGATAATCGCCGGTTCTTGTATCTATCTTCACTGAATCGCCTTCGTTTATGAAAAGCGGTACCAGTATTTCAGCTCCTGTTTCAACGACTGCGCGCTTAGTGACATTGGAAGCAGTGTCGCCTTTTATTCCGGGCTCTGTTTCTGTTACTTCAAGTTCGACAAAGTTCGGAGCCTCAACTTGGAAACAACTGCCTTTGTAAAACCTAAGTGTCGCATTGTCGTTTTCCTTTAGATATTTAATGGCGTTTTCGACCAGATTCTCTTCCATAGGAATCTGCTCGTAAGTCTCGTTGTCCATGAAATAGTAAAGGTCCCCGTCGCTGTAAAGATATTGCATTTCTTTTGTTTCTATGTGGGCCTTGGGGAACTTTTCGCTTGGATTGAAAGCCTGTTCCCTTGTTGCTCCCGATTTTAGGCTTTTGTACTTGGTTCTTACGAAAGCCGCACCTTTTCCTGGCTTGACGTGCTGGAAATCCACAACGACGAAAGGTTCTCCGTCTATTTCAAAAGTAACGCCTTTTCTAAAATCACCTGCTGAAATCATCAATATACCTCCATGTTGTATTTGCTAGAATCATTATACTATAAATTGCCTTGATTTCATATTTCAATTAATTCTTTAGGCGAATTTGACAGAATGTCAAAGCCGTCTTCCCTGACAACAAGCAAATCCTCGATTCTTACTCCGAATTTCCCCGGCAAGTATATCCCTGGTTCGTCAGTTACGACCATTCCGCTTGAAAGAGTCGCATCGCTGCCGGGAGAAAGTCTTGGCTCCTCATGAACCTCCAGGCCGACTCCATGTCCGAGCCCGTGGCCGAAAAAATCACCATATCCATTCTCAATTATAATGTCTCTGGCAATCTTGTCAACAGAATGGGACGAGGCCCCGTCCCTTATGGCTTCAAGCGCCTTTTTTTGCGCATCCAACACTATGCTGTAGACGGCTTTTTCCTCTTTGCCCGCTGGTCCCAAATGCAGGGTTCTAGTCATGTCCGAGCAATAGCCCTCATAAACGCATCCGAAATCCATTGTT